>DASQDS010000687.1:0-7002 GCA_035634075.1 Pilimelia sp.
GCTGTGCACGCCGGCGGCGGTCGGCCTGTTGGCCGGCGCAGCGGGCCGGCTGCCGCTGGCGCCGCGAATAGCGCTGCGGGACACCGCCCGCAATCGCGCGGCTGCCGCGCCGGCCGTCTCGGCGGTACTCGCCGCCGTGGCAGGGTGCGTGGCGCTGGGCGCGTACCTCGACAGCGCGGACGCCCGGCGGACCGCCCAGCACGAGGCCAGCCTGCCGGTCGGGAACCTGGCCGTGACGGGGGCAGGCGACGCCGCGGTCGCGCCCGCCGCCCGCGCCGCCCTGCCGGTCCGCGCCGTCGTTTCGATACGCGAGGTGGCCTGCGGCCCCGCCGCGGAGAACACCGTTCAGATGTGCGCCATGGTCGTCCTCCCGGAGCGGCTCCGCTGCCCGCAGATCCGCCTGCCGCAGCCGTTGAGCCGGGCGGACCAGCGGGCGGCGGCCCGGGACCCGCGCTGCGCCGGCACGCCGTACTCCGAGATCCTGTCGGCGCGCGACGTGGCCGGCGGCCCGGCCGTCGGCCCCCTGACTGGCGCCACCGGCGCCGACCTGGACCGTGCCGCCGCCGTGCTGGCGGCCGGCGGCGTCGTGCTCGCCGACGAGCGCTACGTCCGGTCCGGCGCTGTCACGATCGAATACACCCGGCCGACGGGAGCCGCGGGCGAGGTGACGGTGCCCGCGTACGTCCTGCGCACAGCCTCCCTGCCGACGTCCTTCATCATCTCGCCGGGCGCGCTGGCCCGCCTCGGCCTGACAGCCCGGCCGAGCCGGGTCGTGATCGACACGACCCGGCCGCCGACGCAGGCCGAGCTGGACTCGTTCCGGGCGCGCCTGGGCGAGGGGGCGTCGGTGTTCGTCGAACGGGCGCCTCAGGGCGGCAACAATCCCCTGCTCGTCCTCCTCGGCGCCGTGGCCGGGGTCATCGCGCTGGGCGCGGCTGGCATCGCGACCGGCCTGGCCGCCGCGGACGGCCGCCGGGACCTGGCCACCCTCGCGGCGGTCGGCGCCAGTCCGGGCGTACGGCGGCTGCTGTCGCTGAGCCAGGCCGGCGCGATCGCCGGCCTGGGCACCGCCCTCGGCGTGGTGACGGGCCTGGTCATCGCCATGGCCGTGCTCGCCGCGCTGAACCAGACCCAGGCGGTCAGCTGGCCGAGCCTGCCGGCGTACCCGCTGCTCGTGCCGTGGGCCAGCCTGGCCGTCGTCGTGCTGGGGCCGCTGGTGGCCATGCTCGGCGCGGGCCTGCTGACCCGGTCCCGGTTGCCGGTGGAACGCCGGGCCGGCTGACCCCACCCCCGCGCCGGCGGGCCGGGCGGGCGCCGGCGGGCGCGGCGGGGACAATGTGGGCCGTGCCCGACGCTAACCCGTACCTGGCGAATCCCCGGTGGACGGTCGCCGACCAGATCGCCGACGCGGCCCGCCGCCGCTACCCGGCGGAGGTGCGGGCGGTCGGCGTCTACGGCTCGCTGGCGCACGGCGACGACAACGACTCCAGCGACGTGGACCTGGTGGTGGTGACGTACCGCCCGCAGACCGGGCCCCGGCCCGGCATCCGGCGGGTGGCCGGCGTGCTGGTCGACCTCAGCGTGGTCGGCGCGGAGGAGTACCTCCAGCACGCCCGGACGCTGTCCACCTCCTGGCCGCTGCTGGCCGACCGCTACGTCACGACCAAGCCGATCCACGACCCGTCGGGCTGGCTGGAGAAGCTGCGGGACACGCACCTGGGCCGGCTCGCGGACGCCGGCGGCCCGGAGTTCACCACGCTGGCCCGGGAGGCGTGGGGGCGGGCCGCCTCGGCGCACAAGCGGGCCACCCGCCTGGCGGAGTGGTACGCCACCGACGCGGCGCTGCTGCTGCTCGGCGAGGCCCGGCTGGCGGCGTCGATGGTGGCCGGCCTGCTGGACCGCACCTACTTCCGCAACAGCGTGGACGCGGTGCAGCGCACCGGGCTGGCGTCGGCGGACATGACGGACCTGGGCGGCGTCTTGCGCGGGCAGGCCGAGGAGCTGGACCGCCGGGGCCGGCCGGTCGACGGCACGGTCGCGGACCTCGTCTCCTGACCCGCCGATGGCCGGGCGGCCGGGCGGCCGCGCGGCGGGCCGGCCCGGCGGCCGGCTCAGGTGAGGCCGTCCACGCCGATCAGCGTGCCGACCCCGTACGTGGCGAGCGCGGCGGCGGCGCCGAGCAGGAGCTGGCGGCCGCCCCCGAACCACCAGCGACGACCCGTGAAGCGGGCGACCACCGCCCCGGCCGCGAACAGGCCCACGCCGCCGGCGGCCAGCGCGGCCCACAGGGAGGCGGCGCCGAGCAGGTACGGCAGCAGCGGCACCAGCGCGCCGGCGGCGAAGCAGAGGAACGAGGACCCGGCGGCGACCCACGGGCTGGGCCGGTCGTCCGGGTCCACCCCCAGCTCCTCCTGGACGTGCACGCGCAGGGCCTCGGCCGGGTTGCGCCGCACCACGTCGGCCACCTGGCGGGCCAGGTCCGCGGGCAGGCCGCGCGCGATCCACATCCGGGCCAGCTCCGCGGCCTCCGCCTCCGGGTGCCGTTCCAGCTCCCGGCGCTCCTTGGCGACCTCGGCCGCGACCTGCTCGTTCTGCGCGCGCACGCTGGTGTACTCACCCAACGCCATCGAGATCGCCCCGGCGACCAGGCCGGCGATGCCGGTGAGCACGATCGTCCGGGCCGCCAGGCCGCCACCGCCCACGCCGGCGATGAGCGCGATGTTGGTGACCAGGCCGTCCATCGCGCCGAACGTGGCGGCCCGCAGCCAGCCGCCGGTGACGTCGGCGTGGTGGTTCGGCACCTCCGCCAGCGGCCGGTCCACCGTCACGGCAGGGTCAGGATCTCGTGGCCGTCGTCGGTGACCACGATCGTGTGCTCGAACTGGGCGGTCCACCGGCGGTCCCGGGTCACGACCGTCCAGCCGTCCCGCCAGATCTCGTACTCGTGCGTGCCCAACGTGATCATCGGCTCGATGGTGAACGTCATGCCCGGTTCCATGATCACTGTGAGCTGGGGGTTGTCGTAGTGCGGGACGTAGAGCCCGCTGTGGAAGGCCTCGCCGATGCCGTGCCCGGTGAAGTCGCGGACGACGCCGTAGCCGAACCGGCGGGCGTACGCCTCGATGACCCGGCCGACGACGTTCAGCGGGCGGCCCGGCGCGACGGCGCGGATCCCCCGGTTCATGGCCTCGTGGGTGCGCTCCACGAGCAGGCGCGCCTCCTCGCTGACGTCCCCCACGCAGAAGGTCGCGTCCGTGTCACCGTGCACCCCGTCGAGGTACGCGGTCACGTCGACGTTGATGATGTCGCCGTCCCGGATCACCGTCGTGTCGGGGATGCCGTGGCAGATCACCTCGTTGAGCGAGGTGCAGCAGGACTTCGGGAAGCCCTTGTAGCCCAGCGTGGACGGGTAGGCGCCGTGGTCGCAGAGGAACTCGTGCACCACCCGGTCGACCTCGTCCGTGGTGACCCCCGGCTTGCAGTGCTCGCCGGCGAGCTGCGTGGCCTGCGCGGCGAGCCGGCCGGCGACCCGCATCTTCTCGATGGTCTCGGGCGTCTGCACGTGCGAGCCCTGCCACTCGCGGGGGCGCTTCTTGCCGACGTACTCCGGACGGGTGATGTGCGCCGGCACCTGCCGCCACGGGGAGAGGGTGCCAGGGGTCAGCAGCGGGCGGTCGTTCATCGCCCCAGCCTATCGCCGGTGGACGGGCCGCCCGGGGCTGCGTCGATTGTTGCCGCAGGGGAAGCACTGTGCGATCGTTTGGCCGTGGATCTCACGGATAGCGCCCCGGTCTTCTCGGCGACAGCCGATGTCGACGGCGACCGGGCGACGGTGCGGGTGACCGGTGAGGTGGACATGGCCACCGCCGACGCCATGTACCAGGCGGCGACCCGCGACGGCGCGGCCCACCTGATGCTCGACCTGCGTGGGGTCTCGTTCTTCGACTCCGCGGCCATCCACGCCCTGGTGCGGCTGGCCGAGCGCTATCCGCGCGCGCTGGCCGTCCTGCCGTCGCCGCAGGTCGCCCGCGTCCTGCAGATCTCCGGCCTCAGCGAGCAGCCGTGGTTCCTGACGCCCAACGCGGCCGACCGCTGACCCCGGCCCGCTGACCCGGTGCTCAGTGCCGCGCGGTGAGCCGGCGGGTGATGGTCAGCGTCGTGCCGTCCGGCCCCTGCTGCACGTCGAGGTCCGCCAGCGCGCCGATCAGGGCGAGGCCGCGGCCGCGCTGGGTCGACGCGGCCGGCTGGCGCCAGCGTCCCGTGTCGCTGACCGTGACGGTCAGCGTGCCGTCGGCGATTTCCGCGGTCACCTCCACGCCCGCCTCGGCGGGATCCACCGGGTGCTCGATAGCGTTCGCCACCGCCTCGGAGACCGCCACCACCATGTCGAACGCGTCGTCCTCGCTGACGCCGTGGCCGGTCAGGAAGCGCTCCAGCCGCCGGCGTAGCGCGCTGAGCTGGTTCGGGTCCGCGGGCAGGCGCGCGGCGAACCGGTTCGGCCGGGTCACCTCCAGGGCCAGCACCGCGATGTCGTCCCGGCGCTCCCGCTGCTGAGCCCGCGCCAGCATGTCGTCGAGCAGGTCCTCCACGTGCCGGCTCGGCCGGGCGGCGTCGGCCAGCAGCTCGCCGAGCCCCGCGTCGATGCCGCGCCGGCGGTCCTCCACCAGCCCGTCGGTGTAGAACAGCATCCTCGTTCCGGCCTCCACCGTGACCTCCTCTGCGGTGAACGTGGCGCCCGGCAGGGCACCCACCGGCGGCCCGAGCGCCTCGGCGTGCAGGAAGCCGACCGCACCGGACGGGCTGATCACGACGGGCGCCGGGTGCCCCGCGCTCGCGTAGCGCAGCCGGCCGGTGCCCGGGTCGAACAGCACGCACACGACCGTCGCGAAGTGAGCCCGGCCGAGGCTGCCGACCAGCCGGTTCAGCCGTTCCAGGGCCTCCGCCGGCGGGAAGCCCTCCAGCAGGTACGCCCGCAGGGCGTTGCGGACCTGGCCCATCATGGCCGCGGCCCGCACGCCCTTGCCCACCACGTCGCCGATCACCAGAGCAAGTCGACCATCGGGCAGCGCGACGGCGTCGTACCAGTCGCCCCCCACGTCGGCCTCGCCGCTGCCCGGCACGTAGCGGCAGGCCAGCACCGTGCCCGGCACCGGCGGCAGCGACTGCGGCAGCAGGCTGTGCTGCAGCGTGGTCGCGATGCGGTGCTCCGCCTCGTAGAGTTGGGCGTTCTCCAGCCGCAGCGCCACGATCCTGGCCAGCTCGTCGAGCGCGTGCGCGTCCGCCGCGTCGGCGTCCCACCACACCTCGATCTCGCCCCGCCGGACGCCCGCGACGCCGATCAGCGGCACCCGGGTGGCCGGGCGGCCGTCGGCCGGGCGGGCCCCGTCGGCGTCGTGCCGCAGGTCACCGGCGCTCACGGCCGCGTGGCGCACGCCGGTCAGCCGGCACACGTGCTCGGCGGCGACCCGGATCACCTCCGCGGTGGTGCGTGCCGTCCCCAGCGCCACGGCCGAGTCCGCCAGCGCCCGCAGCCGGCGGATCACCCCGCCGCGCAGCTTGCCCAGCTCCAGGTTCGCCCGGACGCGGGCCACCAGCTCCTGGGCGGTGAACGGCTTGACCAGGTAGTCGTCGGCGCCGGCGGTCAGGCCCCGCACGGACGCCTCCTCGCCGGCCCGCGCGGTCAGCACGACGATCGGCAGGTGCCGGGTGAGCGGGTCGGCGCGCAGGGCGGCGACCAGCTCCAGGCCGTCCAGCCGGGGCATCATCACGTCGGTGAGCACAAGGTCGAAGTCGCCGCCGGCGGCCGCCGCCAGCGCCGCCGTCCCGTCCGCGGCCGTGACGACCTGCCAGTGGGCGGAGAGCAGGCGGACGAGGTAGGCCCGCAGGTCGGCGTTGTCGTCGACGACGAGGATCCGGCCGCCCCGCTTCCCCACCGCCGACGAGACGGCGGCCGGCGGGGTGTCCGACCGCAGCCACCAGTCGGCCTCCTCGACGTACGGGCGGGCGCCGTCGCCTGCGCCGGCGGGCGGCCGCGCGTCGTGCACCCGGTCGGTGGGCAGGTGGTCCGTGCCGTACGGGACCGTGACCGCGAAGGTGCTGCCCTCGCCCGGCCGGCTGCGCACCGACACCGTGGCGCCGTGCAGGGCGGCCAGCTCCTCGACCACGGCCAGCCCGATGCCGGTGCCCTCGTGGCTGCGCGACCGGGCGCCGACCACCCGGTGGAACCGCTCGAACAGGTACGGCTGCTCGTCGGCCGGGATCCCGATGCCGGTGTCGATCACCTCGAGGACCGCCGCCGCACCGCCGTCCCGCATGCGCACGGTGATCCCGCCGGTGAAGGTGTGCTTCACCGCGTTGGAGATCAGGTTGAGTACGATCTTCTCCCACATCTCCGCGTCCACGTGGACCGGGCGGGGCAGCGGCGGGCACTGGACGGCGAACGACAGGCCGGCCCGCTCGGCCGCCGACCGGAAGGCGCTGGCCAGGTGCGCCGTGCACGCGGCCAGGTCGGTCGGGGCGTACGCGGCGACCAGCCGGCCGGACTCCAGGCGGGAGAAATCCAGGACCGCGTTGACCAGCTTGTGCAGCCGCCGCCCGTTGCGGTGCATCGCGGTGAGCGGCTCGACGAGTGCCGCCGGCGGGTCGCCCGCGAGGATGTCCCCCAGCGGCCCCAGGATCAGGGTCAGCGGGGTGCGGAACTCGTGGCTGATGTTGGCGAAGAACTGGGTCTTCGCCCGGTCCAGGGCGGCCAGCTCGGCGGCCCGGGCGCGCTCGGCCTCGTACGCGCGCTGGCGGGCGATCGCCCGGGACACCTGGGCGCCGACGAGGTCGAGGAAGTCGTGGTACTCGCCGTCCAGCGGGCGCCGCGGGTTCACCCCGAGCGCCAGCGCCCCCACGGTGCTGGTGCCGCCGCTGATCGGGACGACCACCGCCTCCAGCACGCCGCCGGGCGCCGCCGCGGGCAGCAGGTCGGCGGCCGGCGCCCGCGCCGGCGCGCCGGTG
>DASQDS010000688.1:0-6128 GCA_035634075.1 Pilimelia sp.
CTCGTTGAGCACCGCGCCGTAGCCGGCGTTGTATTCCGGGTCCGCCTCCAGGACGGTCACGGCGGCGACCACCGCGTCGAGCACCGCCCCCGGCGGCCGGGCGGCCGGGGCGAGCGTCGTGGCGGCGGCGTCCGCCGCCCGGTGCAGGCCGGCGATGAACCCGTCGGAGAGTTCCTCGCCCACGCCTCCGTGCAACGCCACGAATCCCGTCATCGCCGCACCCCCGGTCCCCGCCCCCAGGACTGACGGTTACCCCGCGGCATAAGGGAAAAACTACTTATACCGGCTCGGCTCCGTCGAGCGGCTCGACCGGGTCCCCCACGGCGATCGACCCGGTTGCCTCCGGCACCAGGTTGGTCGCGAAGAGCAGATCCTGGTTGACCTTGCGGTACCTGGCCAGGGTCCGCAGCGGTTCCTTGCCGCGCTCGCCGGTCTGCTGGTCGGTGGTGGTGACCACGCACCGGTCGACCGGCTGCGGCACCCGGAAGGTGACGGCACCGATCCGCAGCCGCCGGCCCGTCCAGCCGTCCTCCGCCCAGGCCGCCGCCCCGGTGATCACCACGTTGGGCCGGAACCGGTTCATCGGCAGCGGCCCCTCCGGGCTCCCGGCCTCGGCCAACCACCCGTTCAGGGCAGCGAGCGAGGCCGTGTTGGCCAGCGTCACCGCGAACGCGTCGGCGAAGCTCACCCGGTCGGTCGGCGCGTACTCGAAGGGCACCGGCCGCCGGGTCGGATCGTCCTGCCACACCAGGCGCACCGGCCGGCCGAGCTCGTCCGACAGCCACTCCGCCGCCGCCGGGTCGGCGAGGGTGGCGGCGAACGGCGTCTTGGGAAACGCCGTGATGTCGACGGGCGGCCCGGTGGGCTCGGCAACGGCCAGGTCGGCCCGGCCCGCGGCGCGCAGCGTCAGGACGCCGGGCCGCCAGGCCGGCCGGATCCGCACCATGGCGGGGCAGTCGCGCTGCGTCACCGCCTTGCCGTCGGGCCCGATGACCAGCCACCGCCGGTCGCCCGCCAGGCCCCACGGCTGCACCTGCGCCACGTCGTGGTGCAGGACGGAACATGCCTTGATCGGGTACGTGTGCAGCGACGCGACCCTCGTCCCTGTGCCGGTCATCGGAACGCCGCCCCGATGCCGTCGCCGGGGAACCAGTGCCCCGCCGGTGTCTCCCGGTAGGCCAGGAACCGGCGGCCCGTCTTCTCGGCGTGCTCGGCGAGCACGTTCGTCACCGTGACGTTGTCGGTGAGCAGCAGCGCGCCGGTGGCCAGCTTCGCCTCCACCGCCTGGAACTCCCGCCGCTCGTGCCCCGCGCTGTGGTCGCTGTCGTGCAGGAAGAGATCGACCGGCTGGTCCAGTGCGGCGATCGAGGCAAGGGAGTCGCCGATGACGAGATCCACGACGCCGGCCCACGGCTCCGCCTTGGCCAGGTAGCCCGCCTCCGGGTTGATGTCCAGCGACGTCACCCGGCCGGGTGCGCCGTCGGCCGCGTTGCGCAGCAGTGCCGCCGCGAGCACGCAGGTGCCGAGTCCCTTGTCGACCCCGGTCTCCACCACGTGGGCGGGCTTCGCGGCGCGCACGATCGCGTACCAGCCGATCCGCCGGGCGTACCGCACCTGCCGGTCCGCCAGGCCGCGCCGCGCGGACGCCGCGGTGGCCCGCTCGATGTGCGCGCGCAGGGCGCCGTCGGACTCCAGCTCGGTGAAGTAGCCGCGCACCTGGTCGACCGGTGCGCCGCACACCACGCTGACGAACCAGGCGAGGTGCTCGCGGCTCAGCCTGGTCAGCTCGTACGTGTAGTTGTGGTGCTCCCGGGAGGTGAACAGCCACCGGGCCGAGGCGCCCAGCACCCGGGCGTCGTGGCGGGCGACGCGGGCGAGCCGTTTCGGGAACGCGGCGACGGGCGCCAGCGGGGTGCGGGCGATCGCGCGGCGCAGGTTGGTGACAGGCACGCCGAAGGTTCTACCACGGGCGGCGAGCGGCCGTATCGTACGAGGCATGCCGGAGCCCGATGCGCCAAGCGCGCCGGCGGGCGCGCCGCGGGGGGCGGCCCGCACCGCGAAGGGGTGGCCGCAGGAGGCCGCCCTGCGGATGCTGATGAACAACCTCGACCCGGCCGTGGCGGAGCGGCCGGCGGACCTCGTCGTCTACGGGGGCACCGGCAAGGCGGCCCGGGACTGGGCGTCGTACCACGCGATCGTGCGGGAGCTGCGCGAGCTGGCCGACGACGAGACGCTACTCGTGCAGTCCGGCCGGCCGGTCGGCGTGCTGCGCACCCACGAGTGGGCGCCCAGGGTGCTGATCGCCAACGCCAACCTGGTGGGCGACTGGGCGACGTGGCCGGAGTTCCGGCGCCTGGAACGGCTGGGGCTGACCATGTACGGCCAGATGACCGCCGGCTCGTGGATCTACATCGGGACGCAGGGCATCCTGCAGGGTACGTACGAGACGTTCGCCGCCGTCGCGGCGAAGCGCTGGGGCGGCTCGCTCACCGGCACCCTGACCCTGACCGCCGGCTGCGGCGGGATGGGCGGCGCCCAGCCGCTCGCCGTCACGATGAACGGCGGGGCCTGCCTGATCGTGGACGTCGACCCGGACCGGCTGCACCGGCGGGTCCGCGAGCGCTACCTGGACGAGGTCGCCGGGTCGCTGGACGAGGCGGTGGCCCGGGCCACCGCCGCCCGCGCCGACCGCCGGGCGCTGTCGGTGGGCGTGGTCGGCAACGCGGCCGAGGTGTTCCCGGAGTTGCTGCGCCGGGGCGTCGAGATCGACATCGTCACCGACCAGACCAGCGCCCACGACCCGCTGTCGTACCTGCCCGAGGGCGTGGCGGTGGCGGACGCCGCCGACTACGCCGCCGCGAAGCCGGACGAGTTCACGGCCCGGGCCCGCGCGTCGATGGCCCGGCACGTCGCCGCGATGGTCGGGTTCGCCGACGCGGGCGCGGAGGTGTTCGACTACGGCAACTCGATCCGGGACGAGGCCCGGCAGGGCGGGTTCGCCCGCGCGTTCGACATCCCGGGCTTCGTGCCGGCGTACATCCGGCCGCTGTTCTGCCAGGGCAAGGGGCCGTTCCGGTGGGTGGCGCTGTCCGGCGACCCGGCGGACATCGCGGTGACCGACCGGGCCGTGCTGGAGCTGTTCGGCGACAACGAGCCGCTGGCCCGGTGGTTGCGGCTGGCCGGGGAGCGGGTGGCCTTCCAAGGGTTGCCGGCGCGGATCTGCTGGCTGGGGTACGGCGAGCGGGCCGCCGCCGGGGCCCGCTTCAACGAGCTGGTGGCCGCCGGCGCGGTCGCCGCCCCGATCGTGATCGGCCGCGACCACCTGGACTGCGGCAGCGTGGCCAGCCCGTACCGGGAGACCGAGCAGATGGCGGACGGCTCCGACGCGATCGCCGACTGGCCGCTGCTGAACGCGCTGGTCAACACGGCCAGCGGCGCCTCCTGGGTGTCGATCCACCACGGCGGCGGGGTGGGGATCGGCCGGTCCCTGCACGCCGGCCAGGTCACCGTGGCGGACGGCACGGAGCTGGCCGGCCGCAAGATCGAACGGGTGCTCGGCAACGACCCGGCCACGGGCGTGCTGCGGCACGTGGACGCGGGCTACGACCTCGCCGCCGACGAGGCCCGGCGGCACGGGCTGGCCGTCCCGATGCTGCCCGGCCCGGCGCACCCATGACCGGGTTCCGGAAGCTGTGGGACGAGCTGGTGCCGATCGGCCGGGACGCCGGCACGGGCGGCTACCTGCGGTACGCGTGGTCGGCGGCGGAGCTGGCCTGCCGGGCGTGGTTCGCCGACCAGGCCGCCGCCCGGGGCATGCCGGTGCGGGACGACGGCAACGGCAACCTGTTCGCCTGGTGGGGCGACGAGGCCGCCGGCGGCGCCGTGCTGACCGGCAGCCATTTCGACTCCGTGCCGCACGGCGGGGCGTACGACGGGCCGCTCGGCATCGCCGCCGCGTTCCTGGCCGTGGACGAGCTGCGGGACGCGGGTGTCGTGCCGCGCCGGCCGCTCGCGGTGGCGGCGTTCGTCGAGGAGGAGGGCGCCCGCTTCGGCGTACCGTGCCTGGGGTCCCGGCTGCTGACCGGGGCGCTGGCGCCGGCCGCGGCGGCGGCGCTGACCGACCGCGCCGGCGTGGCGCTGGCCGACGTGCTCGGCGGCCCGCCCGCCGGGGCCCGGCCGGAGCTGCTGGCCCGCGTCGGCGCGTTCGTGGAGCTGCACATCGAGCAGGGCCGCACCCTGGGGGACGCGCCGGTCGGCGTCGGCGCCGGCATCTGGCCGCACGGGCGCTGGCGGCTGGAGATCACCGGCGCCGCCGACCACGCCGGCACGACGCTGATGGCGGACCGGCGGGACCCGATGCTCACGTTCGCCTTCACGGTGCTGGCCGCCAACAAGGAGGCGCGGCTGCGTGGCGCGCGCGCCACGGTCGGGCGCGTCGAGGCGGTGCCGAACGCCACCAACGCCGTCGCCGGCCAGGTGCGCGGCTGGCTGGACGCCCGGGCGCGCGACGACGAGGCGCTGTCCGCGCTGGTCGAGGCGGTGCGCGGGCGGGTGGCCGAGCGCGCCGGCCGGGACGGCACCGCCGGCACCCTGATCGCCGAGTCGGTGAGCCCGGCGGTGGCGTTCGACGGCGAGCTGGTGGCCCGGTGCGGGCGGCTGCTCGGCGGGGCCCCGGTCGTCGCCACCGCCGCCGGCCACGACGCTGGCGTGCTGGCCGCGCACGTGCCGGCGGTGATGCTGTTCGTCCGCAACCCGTCCGGGGTGTCGCACGCACCGGCCGAGGAGGCGACGGACGAGGACGTCGCGGCCGGCATCCGGGCGCTGGCGGCCGTACTCGAAGACCTGCTGTGCCGTTGATCGCCGGAGGCGACCAACAATCCGGAGGCGACGATGACGTGCGCGCGGTACCACGCGCAGACGGCCTGGCTGGCTGACCAGCCGGCCGCCGACGTGCTGATCGAGGTGGCGAACGGCCGGTTCACGGCCGTCACGGCGGGGGTGCCGGCGCCGCCGGACGCCACCCGCCTCGCCGGCCTGACCCTGCCGGGGCTGGCGAACGCCCACTCGCACGCGTTCCACCGGGCGCTGCGCGGGCGCACCCACGCTATCGGCGGGACGTTCTGGAGCTGGCGGGACGCGATGTACGCGCTGGCCGCCCACCTGGACCCGGACAGCTACCTGGACCTGGCGACCGCCGCGTACGCCGAGCTGGCGCTGGCCGGGGTGACCACGGTCGGCGAGTTCCACTACCTGCACCACGCCCCCGGCGGCATCCCGTACGCCGACCCCAACGCGATGGGCGCGGCGCTGATCGAGGCCGCCGACCGGGCCGGCGTCCGGCTCACCCTGCTGGACACGCTCTACCTGACCGCCAGCGTGGACGGCGGCCCGCTGGAGGGCGTGCAGCGCCGGTTCGGCGATCGGGACCTGGAGGCCTGGGCCGTGCGCACCGCCGACCTCGCCGGCTCCGACCGGACGCGGATCGGCGCGGCGGTGCACTCGGTGCGGGCCGTACCGGCCGGCGTGCTGGCCGAGTTCGCCGCCCACACCAAGGACCGCCCGGTGCACCTGCACCTGTCGGAGCAGCCGGCGGAGAACGCGGCGTGCCGCGCCCGGCACGGAATGTCCCCGACCGCGCTGCTGGACACGCACGGCGTGCTGCGCCCCGGCACCACGGCGGTGCACGCCACCCACGCCGCGCCGGCCGACATCGGGCTGCTGGGCCGCTCCGGCACCGGCGTCTGCCTCTGCCCGACCACCGAACGCGACCTGGCCGACGGCCTCGGCCCGGCGCGCGCCCTCGCCGACGCGGGCAGCCCGCTGTCACTGGGCACGGACAGCCACGCCGTGGTGGACCTCTTCGAGGAGGCCCGCGCCCTGGAGATGCACGAGCGGCTGCGGACCGGCCGGCGCGGGCACTTCACCGCCGGCGAGCTGGTCCGCGCGGCCTCGGCCACCGGGCACGCCGCGTGCGGCTTCCCCGACGCCGGCGCGATCGCCGTGGGCGCGCGGGCCGACCTGGTCGCCGTCCGGCTGGACAGCCCCCGCACCGCGGGGGTGGACCCGGCGACGGCGGTCTTCGCCGCGACCGCCGCCGACGTCCCCGACGTGGTGGTCGACGGGCGGCC
>DASQDS010000689.1:0-14081 GCA_035634075.1 Pilimelia sp.
AGCGTTCCGCCCGCTTGGTGCGGCGGCCTGTTGGGCGGCCTCGGCCGGGGCGGCGGCGGCCATGAGCGCCAGCGGCCCGGCCGGCCAGGCGGTGGCCAGCACGTCCTCGGGAAGGTCGATCGTGGCGGTGAGCCCGCCACCGGGGGTGGGCGACAGCAGGACGCCCAACCCGTGCCGGCGGGCCAGCCGACCCACCACGAAGAGGCCGAGCACGCCGGTGGGCGCGAGGTCGAGCCGCTCCCGGCGCTGAAGCCGGGCATTTTCCCGGGCCAGTTGCTCCTCGGTCATGCCGATGCCGTGGTCCACCACCGAGACCCGCGCGCCGTACGGGGTGACCTGCCCCGACACCGTGACCCGGGTGTGCGGCGGCGAGAACACCGTCGCGTTCTCCATCAGCTCCGCCAGCACCAGCACGAGGTCGTTGATCGCGGACGGGAAGACCGCCAGGTCACCCGGGACGTCCACGTCCACCTTGGGGTAATCCTCGATCTCCCCCAGCCCGAGGCGGACGACGTCGGCGAGGGCCAGCGGGTTCAGGTGTTCGTTGTCGCCGGTGGCCCCCGAGAGCACGACGAGGCTCCCGGCGTTGCGCCGCAGGCGGCTGGACACGTGGTCGAGCCGGTAGAGGTGTTGCAGGCGGCCGGGGTCGGTCTCCTCGACCTCCAGCCGGTCGATGAGGGCGATCTGCCTGGCCACCAGGTTCTGGGTGCGGCGGCCGACGTGTCCGAACATCTGCGCGACGTTGCGCCGGCTGGCAACCTGGCGTTCGACCAGGCCCGCGGCCGTGCCCTGCACCCGCTCGAAGGCGCGGGCCAGGTCGCCGATCTCGTCGCGGGCGCCCACGTCCACCGGGTCGAGGCGCACCGTCGCGGGCGCCTCCGCCTCGTCGTCCGCGACCCGGACCAGTTCCTCCTGGGTGAGCCGGGCGACCCGGTCCGCGGAGACGGTGAGGCGGGTCAGCGGGCGCACCACCGCGCGGGCGACGGCCACGCTGAGCAGCGCGACCGCGAGGATAAGGAGGAGTACGAGGCCACCGACCAGGTACGCGGTGATCAGCGCGCCGTCCTGCCGGTCGGTGACCTGCGTCGTGACGTCCCGGATGATCCGGTCCGCAACGACCCGGCCGCTGCTGACCAGAGACTCCAGGGCCGGGAAGACGGTGGCGGCGGTGAAGGTGGCCACGGCCGCGGTCGGGTCCGTGTTCGGGGTGCCGGCGAAGTCCTTGCCGAAGCGCCGTTCCAGCTCGGCCTGCACGTCGCCGTAGAGGGCGAGCTGCCCCGGCGTGGAGAAGGTGGTGAACCGGCCGGTCAGCACCTGGAGGCTGGCGAGGTTGCCCAGGTACGGAATCAGCGCCCGCTGGTCCTTCGTCGCCACGAAGACCAGCAGGTGGCACGCCCCGGCGCTGATGCCCTCGTCCATCCGCAGCGTGGCGTCCAGCGCCACGACCTGGCGGCCCTCGGGACGCGCCACGTCCACGCCGGATTCGAGGCGCAGTGAGTCGATCAGCTGGGCGATCACGACGCCGTACCCGCTGATGAGCCGGTCCGGCGGCACCGAGCCGGTGAGCGCCCCCTCGCGCAACCGCGCGAGGCCCTGCACCGCGGCGAGCGCCGCGGCGACCGGCGCCGGCAGGTCGGTCTCGGTCCGCACTCTGCTGACCTGTGTGGACACCGCCGTCACCTGCTGCGAGACCCGGGTGCGGGCCACCGCCCGGACGGCGTGCCCCACCGCGAGCAACCGCTCGTGCTGCAACGCCTGCGCCAGCGCGCCGACCCGGCCCGCGATGCGCACGGTGTCGGCGGTGTCGGCCGCCCGGTTGGCCGCTGCGACCCGCTCGCCGACCACCGGCACTGCGAGGACGGCGACGGCCAGCAGCGGCACCGCCACGAGGAGGGCCAGCCTCCCCCGGATCCGCAACCTACCCAGCAGCACGGGAACGCCCCCGGCCGGCCCCGGTCGTGCGGGCGCGTTGTACTCCAGTCACCACGCGGATCTCCGCCACTTCACACGTCACCATGGACAGAAGTCGATCAAATGTCGATCTATGTACCAACCGCAAAGAAGCTACCCGACGGCCGACTGCCGTTCTCTCAACGAACAGTCATTTCTCAGACCCTTCTGGTGGATCGCCGCCCGCACCACCCCGCCACACGGTACCCGCGCCGTCGATCATGGACTTGTCCGCGCCGATACGATCATTGACGGTCGACGATCCGCCTTCCGCCGGCACCATGATGGACCACCATGAACGCCGACGGGTACGCCTACAGGCCACGACTGGCACGCGGCCCAGCCGGCCGCCCCGTGTCATGCTCCGCCGCCCCACCCGCCCGCCCCACCCGACCATGACTTGTCGCGGCAGGGATGACCCAATCCGGGGATGGACCGAGGCCAACGTGAAAGTTCTACGCGACGCAGTCCATCCGCAGGAACTGCCCTTTCGGGAAAGCGGACGTCAATCGTGGAGAGTTATGGCTGCGTCCCGACCAAACTCGCCAAGATCTCGGTATCGAGCCGGGCAAGGCGCGGGTCGTCAGCGGGTGGTGACGCGGGGCAGGGCTGTTCGGGCAATGGCCAGTGCCTTGCTCTGCGGGTCGCTCGGTGGGTTCGGGCCGGCGAACTTGACGGTGAGGTGCACGGAACCCGACAGGACGTGCAGGGCCCGGAAGTCCGGCGACCAGTACGCGTCGGCGCCGATGCCCTCGACCGGCTGGGTGCGCGCGGAGTCGCTGCGCTGCCGGGTGAAGTCCTGCCGGCCGGTGTCGCCCGCGTCGTCGGAGACGTACAGGAAATGACCGGCCGAAATCTTGAACGAGCACAGTGGCGGCCAACTCTCCACCCGGGTGCCCGCCTGCACGGCGGCACCCAGCACCGAGCGCACCTCGGCGAGCGTCACGGTCCGGCACGGGTCCGGCAGTTTGCTGGCGTCCCACTCGTTGTGCCCGCCGGCCCCGCCGGGGGCGCCCGGCGACCCGGGCGGCGGGGAGAACGCGCCGGTGGGCGACGGGCCCGGTGCGCCCGCCGTGACGGCGGCACCGGGGTCGTCCGCCCCCACCACCGGGTCGCCCTCCGGCGAGCCGCAGGCCGCCACGACGCCGAGTACGGCGGCGGCCACCCCGAGGACCGACCACCCGCGGACGGCTCCCATCAGCCACCATCCCCTCATGACAGCAGCTCCGCGCCGAGCCAGGAGCCGGTCGCCTGCCGCGGCGGGCAGGCGAACACCCCGCTGGCGCGGTGCTGGCTGAACGCGTTCAGCGCATCGCTCGCCGCCAGCCGCCGCTGAATCGGCACGAACTGCCGGCCCGGGTCGCGTTGGAAGCAGATGAAGATGAGACCCGCGTCCATGAGCCCGTTCGGGTCGACGCCGGCATCGTAGGAGTAGGGCCGGCGCAGCAGCTTGGCGCCGCCGTTGCGCTCGGGCGAGGCGAGCGGGGCGTGGGCGGCCGGCCCGGCGGCGAACCGGCGGTTGCTGTCCCGCCGCCGGCCGATCGTGGCCTCCTGGTCCCCCACCGGCATCCGGTCCCAGGTGTCCAGCAGCAGCCGGATCCGCCGGGCGACCAGGTACGTGCCGCCGTGCAGCCACTCCGGGCCGTCGTCCACCCACAGGTGCGCGGCGGTCTCCGCGGGGTCCCGGACGTCCAGGTTCGCGGTGCCGTCCCGGAAGCCGAACAGGTTGCGCGGGTCCGTCGTGCCGTCCTGCGCGACGAACCCGGTCTGCCGCCAGCGCAGCGCCGCGAGCGGGCGGGTGGCGTTCAGCAGCGTCCGGACGGCCTGGTGCGCGGCCGTCGGGGTGCCGGCGCAGGCCTGTACGCACAGGTCGCCGCCGCCGGCGGCCGGGTCCAGCGCCTCGCCGCGGAACGGCGGCAGCGGGACGAGCGCGGCAGGGCGCCGGCCGGCGAGGCCGTACCGGCCGGGGGCGAACAGGGCGGGTCCGAAACCCACAGTGACGGTGCAGCCGCCGGCGGCCATCAGCCCCTCGGCCAGGGCGGTCCAGGTGCGCAGCAGGGCGGCGAGGGCGTCCCGGCCGGGGGCGACCACGTCGAAGCCGGCGAGCGAAAGGTAGGGCAGCTGAGCGGTCACGATGCCGGGCTGGTGCGGGCCGGTGGGCGGCGTGACCGGGTCGCCGGCGAGCCCGCCGCCGACCACCGCTCCCGCCGGCGCGACCGCGCCCGCGAGCAGCGTCCGGCGCGACAGCGCGCGCCCGGTCAGGCCTGATGTCACTCTCGGCAAGCTACACCGACCTGCGGTAAGCCGGTAACAGCGCGCTCGTAACCTATTTATCCATATCGGTTCGTATCCGACATGGCATCTCCCGAACGGCGACCCGGAATGGCAGGATCAGGCCTCATGCGACCGGTGTGGGGCGGCGACGAACCAACGTCCGGCCCGCCCGACGTCGGGGCCGCTGTTCCGGCCGCCCCGGACCGCCGGCCGCCCGACCCGAGCTGGGTGCGGATCCGCCGGTGGTTGGCCGGCACCGGCGAGGATCCACTTCGGGTCGTCCAGCGGTTCCTCTTTTTCTTCGTCGTTTGTAACGTCTCAACGGTGCTGCCGCAGCTCATCGCGGCCGGCGTGCGGGGGCAGCGGCTGGCGGCCGGCGTGGCGCTCATCATCGGGCTGGCCGCGCTGCGGCTCGCGGAGTACATGCGCGGGCGGCCCCTGAGCCCGCTGTTCGATGTGTTGGAGTGCGCCGCGTTCACCACCCTGGTGTTCCTCGGCGGCAGCTGGCAGGTGGTGCAGGGCGCCCTGTTCAGCGCACTGCAGTACCGGGCCGTGCTCTCCTCGCGACCCCGGGTGATCACCGTGGTCGTGGGCTACTGCGCGGTGGCGCTGGTCCCGCATTACCTGGACGCCGCCATCCCGCCCGTGCCTCCCGAGGAGCTCATCGGGCTGGTCGTCGTGCCGTGGGTCGTGTACGTGCTGCGGGTGGTCATGGTCCGCGCCCAACGGAGGCACCGCCAGCAGCATGTCCTCCTGGAGGCCGTGGTGGGGCGCCTACCCAACGCGGTTCTCGTTACGGACGGCTCCGGCGCGCTCACGCTGGCGAACCCGGCAGCCGACCGCCTGTTCCGCTGGCCCGCCGACGCCCGCCCGCCCTCGCTCGCCGGGCTGATCGCCCTCGACCCCGACGGCGGCCCGGTGGACCTGGGCGGCCTCGCGGTGACGACAGCCAACACCGGGCGGCGCGCGAATGACCTGGAGCTCGACATCGTCCGGGCCGACGGCACCCGGCGCCGGGTCATCGTGGACGCGCAGCCGCTGTCCGCCCAGTTGCGGGAGGCCCGCGGGGCGGTCATCGGGCTCACCGACGTCACGGCGCAGCGCCGGTACGAGGAGCAGCTGCGCCACCTGGCCTCGCACGACCCGCTGACCAGGCTGCCCAACCGGCTGCTCTTCCAGCAGCGCCTCGCCGCCGCGGCGAACGCGCCGGCGGGCTACGCGGTGCTGCTCGTCGACCTGAACGGCTTCAAGGCCGTCAACGACCGGCTCGGCCACCACGCCGGCGACGAGTTGCTCCAGGCGGTCGCGGGCCGGTTGGCCGCCCGCACCCCCGCCGGCTCCACCGTCGCCCGGCTGGGCGGCGACGAATTCGCCGTGGTGCTGCCCGGCGCCACCATCGACGGCGCCCGCAGCGCGGCGGGGCGCTTCGCGGGGTGCTTCGCGGAGCCGTTCGACCTGTCCGCCGGGCTGCTGCACTGCGCCGCGACGATCGGCTTCGCCGTGGCGACGGCCGGCCGGCCGCCGCACGAGGCGCTCGCCGAGGCGGACCTGGCGATGTACGCCCGCAAGCCGTGGCGCGCCGGCGACGCCGAGCCCTCCCACGCCGGCTGACCGCCGACAGCACCGCGCCCCGGTCGCGCGTCGGCCACGCGGCCGGCAGATCTCGGAAGAAATCTTGGTCGAGGGTGTCGATTCCGTGGAGTCCCGCTCGCGGTAGTGCCGAGTAGGTTCACGCGACAGGAGGAGACACCATGAAGTACGTGCTGATGTTCACCGACGCCGGCCCGGCGGCGTGGGAGGCCGCGGGCGAGGCCCGCAGCAAGGAAGTCTACGAGGAGATGTTCACCTGGTTCGCCGAGCACGGGGCGGCCGGGCGGATCGTGAACGCCGGCGCCGAGCTGCAGCCGGTGACGACCGCGACGACGGTGCGCACCGGCGAGGCCGGCACGGCGCCGGTCGTCGTGGACGGGCCGTTCCTGGAGACCAAGGAGGTCATCGGCGGGTTCTGCATCGTCGACGTACCGGACCTCGACGCCGCCGTCGCGCTGGCCAGCACGTGGCCCGGGTTGCAGGTGGGCAACACCGCGGTCGAGGTCCGCCCGATCGTCGACCACGGCTGATCGCGGACGGGTGCACGGCCCACCGGCAGATGCCGAGCTGGCCCGCCTCGTCCGGGACGAGGCGGGCCGGCTCGTCGCCGGCCTGGCCCGCGCCATCGGCGACCTGGACGTCGCCGAGGAGGCGGTGCAGGAGGCGATCGTCGAGGCGCTGGAGGCGTGGCGGCGCGACGGTCCGCCGCCGAACCCGGGCGGCTGGCTGACCACGGCGGCGCGCCGCAACGCCGTCGACCGGCTGCGGCGGATGGCGCTGCACCGGACGAAGGTGGCCGCGCTGGCCCGGCTGGCGGAGGCGGTGGAGCCGGCGGCCGGCGGCCGGGTGGCGGGCGTACCGGATGAACGTGGGCCCGACGAGCGCCTGCCGTTGCTGTTCGCGTGCTGTCACCCGGCGCTGCCGGTGGCCGCGCGGATCGCGCTGACCCTGCGCGCGGTCGTCGGGTTGACCACGGCGGAGATCGCGCGCGCGCTGATCACCAGCGAGGCCACCGCCGCGCAGCGGATCGTGCGCGCCAAACGCAAGATCGTCCAGGCCGGCATCGCGCTGCGGGTGCCGTCGGAGGATCTGGTCGGCCGGCTCGACACTGTGCTGACGGTGGTGTATTTGGCCTTCAACGAGGGTTATCTGACCAGCTCCGGCGACCGGGCGGCGCGGCGCGACCTGGCGTCGGACGCCCGCTGGCTGGCCGCGCTGGTGGCCACCGAGCTGCCCGGCGAGCCGGAGGCGTTGGGGCTGCTCGCGCTGCTCACGCTGCTCGGCGCGCGCGAGCCGGCGCGCTTCGCCGCCGACGGTGGCCTCGTCCTGCTCGCCGATCAGGACCGCAGCCGGTGGGACGCGGCGGCGATCGCCGAGGGAACGCGCCTGCTCGAACGGGCGGCGGGGCGGCGGCGGCCGGGCCGGTTCCAGCTCCAGGCCGCCATCGCCGCCGTGCACGCCGAGGCCGGCACCTGGGCGGACACGGACTGGCCGCAGATCCTCGCCCTCTACGAGCTGCTCCGCCGGCACGACGGCTCGCCGGTCGTCCGCCTCAACCAGGCGGTGGCGCTCGCCCACGTGTGCGGCCCGGCGCCGGCCCTGGCGGAGGTGGACGGGCTCGGCGACGCGCTGCGCGACTACCACCTGTTCCACGCGACCCGGGCGGAGCTGCTGCACATGCTTGCCCGGCCGGACGAGGCGCGGGACGCCGGCCGGCGGGCGCTCGCGCTCACCGGCAACCCCGCGGAACGGGCCCTCATCCGCGCCCGCCTCGCCCGCTGAGACCGCGCCCGGCCAGGCCGCTGCCACCGGCGCTCGCGCCGATCAGCAGGCCAGGACCACCTGCGCCTCCGCCCGGCGGCGGGCCGCCAGGTCGGCCAGCACGACCGGCGCGTCGTCGAACGGGACCACCGCCGTGACCAGGTGCTTGCGCAGCGCGGCGCCGTCGGTGCGGAGGAGGTCGATCGTGGCGGCGGACAGCCGCTCGCGGTCCCACACCGCGGGCAGCCCGCGGGGCACCCGCCCGATCTGCGCGCACCGCATGGTGAGTCCGTTGTGGTGGAACTCCTCGCCGAGCCGCAGCGCGTCCGCGCCGCCCTGGTAGAAGGCCAGGTCGACCACGGTGCCCTGCGGCCGCAGCAGCCGCAGCGCGAGGTGCAGGGCGGCCGCCTGCCCCCGGCACTGGAAGACCACGTCGGCCCCCCGGTCGTCGGCGGCGTGCCGCCAGCGCGTCTTCACCACCACCGCCGGGTCGTCCGCCGCCGGGTCCAGGGTGTCCAGGCCCAGCGCCGCCGCGATGGCGCGGCGCTCCGGGGTCGGGTCCACCACGAGCACCGACTCCGCCCCGTGGCGGCGGGCGAACAGGGCGGTCAGCAGGGCCACCACGCCCGCGCCGACGACCGCGACGCGCCGCCCCCGGACGCCGTCACCGAGGTCGCGGACGGCGGTGCCGTGCAGGTCCGCGGCGGCGTGCAGCAGCCCATTGGCGCAGATCGGACCCATGTGTGCGACGTAGACGCCGAGCACCGGGTCGAGGTCGGCCGGCAGCGGCACCACCCGGTCCGCGAGCGGGTCGCCGAGGTAGCCGGTGCGGTGGCCGTACGTCATCGCCACCACCGCGCCGGCCGCGACCGCCGGCGTCCGGCTCTCCGCCACCCGGCCGACCTCCATGTAGCCGAGGCGGGTCACGGGGTACGGCGTCGCGGGCTCGCCGGCCTCGAAGAGCCCGAGGGTCGCGTTCCACCCCGTCGTCAGGTAGGGGTTGGTCCCCTTGACGTAGCTCAGCTCGGTGCCGGCAGAGACGCCACTGTAGAGCGTGCGGACGCGGAACGTCCCGTCGCGCAGCGGCGCCGGCTCCTCCTCCCGGATGACCAGCTCGCCGGGCCCGGTCACCACGACGACGCGGTCACGCATGGCCAGGCTCCGCTACGGTGACCGGATGGCCTGTCGCAGCGGATTCCGCCACCGCGAGGGCCAGCAGGTGTGTACGCAGGGCCTCCGCGTAGGGCACGCGCACGTCGTCGCCGATCCCCCGGACGGCGTCGACGAAGGCCCGGTCGACGGCCACCCGCGCCGCCTCCGGGTCGCCCGGCACGCGCCGCTCGCCGTCCGCGTCGCGGACCACCAGCTCGTCCTCGCCGATCGCGAGCGCGAGCCCGTCCGCGTAGATCTCCAGGCCGGCGCGCTGCTTCCAGCCGAGCGTGCAGGTCGCGGCCAGGGTCCCGACCGCACCGCCGGCGAACCTCAGGGTGGCCGCGGTCGCGCCGTCGATGTCGGCGCCCTCGACCGCCGGCGGCGTGCCGTTGCCCATCGCCGCCACCTCGACCACCTCGCCGGCGAGCGCCCGCGCGAGGTCCAGCACGTGGGCCGCCTGCTCCACGACCGGCCCGCCGGAGGACGCCCGGCGCGGCCACCACGCCACGGGGGGCACCTTGTCCAGCCAGGCGCCGGACACGAGCCGGACGGGGCGGTCCCCGAGCAGTTCCCGCGCCTGCGCCACGATGCCCAGGTACCGCCAGTGGTGGCCGACGGCGGTGATGAGGCCGCGCTCGGCCACCAGGCCGGCGACCCGGCGGGCGACGTCCCGGTCGGCGGCGATGGGCTTCTCGACGAACATCGGCAGGCCGGCGGCTACGACCGCCTCCTCGGCCTCGCCGTGGGCGAAGGGCGGCACGCACACGTAGACGGCGTCGAGTCCCGCGCCCAGCAGGGCGGGGAGGTCCGGCGCGACGGGCACGCCGTGGGCGTCGCCGAGGCGGTGGGCCGCGTCCGCCGCCACGTCGGTCACACCCACGAGGTGTACGTCGTCGAAGCCCCGCAGGACGCGGGCGTGCCGCTGCGCCACGTTTCCCGCCCCGACCAGCCCTACCCGGCACCTTGCCACGTCGCTCTCCCCTCGACCGCCCACCCTGCCGGAGGACGACTTCTCCGGTGTGGCACGACATCAAACGTTCATCGTGCCGCAGGGGCGGGTGCGCGCGTATCCGATCATTGTTGGAACGGAACAAGATTCATGGACATCGGAATAGGGAAGGAACCCGCGGCACGTCGGATCGAAACCCTGGGGGTGTGCCTGTGTGGCACTCGGTAACGACCGTTTCACCCGTGGTTGAGGCTTGGACCACATACCGGACAAGTACGGCGCCACAGTGGGGCGTGCGGCGCCTACAGAAGGCCAAGGGCACCACCACGGTCAGCGTGGTGATCCCGGCGCGTGACGAAGAGGCCACAGTGGGCGACATTGTCGCGGCCATCCGCAAGAACCTCGTGGAACGCACCGGGCTCGTCGACGAGATCATCGTCGTGGACTCGCGGTCCACCGACGCCACGGCGGACGTCGCGGTCGCCGCCGGCGCCCGCGTGGTCAGCCAGGACGCCATGACCCGCGGGTTGCCGCGAATGGAGGGCAAGGGCGACGCCCTCTGGTCGGGCCTCGCCGCCGCCGGCGGTGATGTGGTCGCCTTCGTCGACGCCGACCTGCGCAGGTTCAGCCCGCAGTTCGTCACCGGGCTGCTCGGGCCGCTGCTCAGCGACCCGTCCGTCGCCTTCGTCAAGGGCTTCTACCACCGCCCGCTCGTGGCGGCCGGCGCCGTGGAGACCGACGGCGGGGGCCGGGTCACCGAGTTGATGGCGCGCCCGCTGCTCAACCTCTTCTGGCCGGAGCTGGCCGGGTTCGTCCAGCCCCTCGCCGGCGAGTACGCCGGGCGGCGCTCGGTGCTGGCCCAGGTCCCGTTCGTCTCCGGCTACGGCGTGGAGGTCGCCATGCTGGTGGACCTGCTCGACCTCGTGGGCCTCGACGCACTGGCCCAGGTCGACCTCGGCGAGCGGCACCACCGGCACCAGGACAACGAGGCGCTCGGCCGGATGGCCGCGCAGATCCTCGTGACCACGTGGGGCCGGCTGCACCGGCGGGGGCTCGTCACCGAGCCGCTGCCGCCGTCCTCGGCGCTCACCCAGTTCCGGCGCGGCGGGCAGGGCGCCCTGCCGAACCTGGAACGCGAGATCGCGGTCACCGACGTCGCGGTGACCGAGCGGCCGCCGCTGGCCAGCGTGCCGGCCCGCAGCCTGCCGCGCCAGCGGCAGCCGCGGCCGCGGGCGGTGGCCGGCTCGTGACGCTCACCGTGCTCATGAACGCCGGCCCGTGGCTGCCGGTGCCACCCGCCGGCTACGGCGGCATCGAGAACATCATCGCCACGCTGGTGCCGGAGCTGCGGCGGCTGGGCGTACGGGTCGTGCTGGCCACGGTGGCGGAGAGCGAGCTGCCGGTCGACGAGCGGCTCGCCGTCTTCGCCGAGGGCCAGTTCGCCGCGCTCCAACGGCCGTACAACCAGGTGATGGGCGTCGCGCAGGCGCACCTGCACGGGATCGTCCGGGCACTGCGCGAGCGCGATGACATCGACCTGGTGCACGACCACCTGGAGGCGGTGGGGCTGGCCACCTTCGCCGCGCTCGGCGCCGACAGCCCGCCGGTGCTGCACACGCTGCACTGGGACCTGGCCAAGCACCCCGAGTTGTACGGCACGTTCGACGGCGCCGGCCGGGTGCGCGTCAACGGCGTGTCGGCGTCCCAGCTCGCCCGGGCCCCCCGCGCGCTGCGCGACCACGCGCTCGGGCACGTGCACCTGGCCACCCCGCTCGCGGTCGACGCATCCCGCCGCGGGCCGGCCACCAAGGGTGGGCACGTCGTGGTGCTCGGGCGGATCAATCCCGGCAAGGGGCAGGAGCTGGCCGCCCGGCTGGCCCACGAGGCGGGCTTCGACCTCGTGCTGGCCGGGCCGGTCGGCCCGTACCATCGGCCGGCCGACCTGGCCGCGGCAGCCGACGACCCGCTGGCCGCGCAGAATCCGGACGTGCGGTACTTCCGCGAGCGGGTCGCGCCGCACGTCGACGGGACGCGGGTGCGGTGGGTCGGCACGGTCGCGGGCGCCGCGCGGGACGACCTGGTGGCAACCGCCCGGGTCGCGCTCTTCCCGCTGCGGTGGGAGGAACCGGGCGGCACCGCCGTCGTGGAGTCGCTCGCGCTCGGCACCCCGGTGGTGGGGCTCGCCCGGGGCTGCCTGCCGGAGTTGGTGACGCACGGGGAGACCGGCCTGCTGACCCACGACGAGGTGGAGCTGGCCGACCTGGTGCACGCGGCTGCCGCGATCGACCCACGGCGCTGCCAGGAGGAGGCGGCCCGCCGCTTCACCCCGGCGGTGATGGCGGCGGGCTACCTGGAACTCTACGAACGCCTCCGACAGCCCAGCCCCGCCGTGGCCCACGCCATGAGCTGACCCGTCCGACGGGGCCGCCCCTGGCGGGGTGGCCCCACGGGCGGATCGTGAGGCCGGTCGGCAACCTGCCGGATCGGCGTCGACCGTACCGGGCGCGTCCGCCCACGATGGAACGACGCGACCGCATCAGGCAGGCCGCTCGACCCGATGGGGCATCCGTTCCGCTGCTGTTTCCCCTCGCTGCCCGCGACCGTGATGTCGCGTTCGCGCAGGTCTCTCCTAATGAGGGCAGGTCCCCCCTCTGCCGAGGAGAGCCACATGAAGGAGCCGCAGCCGACGCGCCGGACGTTTCTGAGCGGCGCCGGGTTGGCCGGCGCGGGCCTGGTGGGGGCCGGCGCGCTCGGCACGAGCCTGGCCGTCGCGACGACGCGGGGGGCCGCGAACAGCCAACCGGCCGGCGCGGCCGGCGACGATCCCCGGTTCACCATCGCGGTTGTCCCGGACACGCAGTTCCTCTTCGACGGCGACCGCGGGGACCCGGAACCGCTGGCCGCCTCCCTGGCCTACCTGATCGAACACCGGGCGGAGCACAACATCGTCTTCGTGGCGCACCTGGGCGACGTCGTGGAGAACGCCGAGGCGGCCGAGCTGCGCCAGGCGGGCCGGGTCCTGGGCGCGCTGGACGAGGCGCGGCTCCCGTACAGCGTGGTGGCCGGCAACCACGACATCGACGCCGCCACCGACGACCAGCGGGGGCCCAGCGCGTACCTGGACGTCTTCGGCCCGCGGCGGTTCGCGGCGATGCCCACCTTCGGGGGCGCGACGGCCGACGGCTACAACACCTATCACCTGTTCCGGGCAGCCGGCCGGGACTGGTTACTGCTGGCCCTCGACTGGCGCCCGTCCGCCCGCTCGCTCGCCTGGGCCCGCGGCGTCCTCGCCCGGCACCCCCGGACGCCGGCGATCCTCACCACCCACGAGCTGGTGGCGGCGGACCCCGACGGCGCGGTGGACCTGCCCGCCCACGGGCGACGGCTCTGGGCCGAGCTGATCCGCGACCACGACCAGATCTTCCTCACCCTGAACGGCCACTTCTGGCCACCGGGCCGGACGGTGCGGCGCAACGCCGCCGGCCACGACGTCCACCTGCACATCACCAACTACCAGAACCGCTACTACGGCGGCTGCGGCATGATCCGGCTCTACCAGTTCGACACCGCACGGGATGTCATCGATGTCCGGACGCTGGCGCCGTGGGTCCTCGCGCAGGCCCCCCACCGCCGCAACCCGCTCGCCGCGCGGGAGACCGAGCTGACCGACCCGGCCAACCTGTTCAGCGTGCCCATCGACTTCCGCGCGCGCTTCGCCGGCTTCGACCCGGTGCCCGCACCGCCACCCCGGTCGGCCCGCGCGGTGACCGTTCGCGGCACGGTGGCGTACTGGCGGTTCGCCGGCCTGGGCACCGACGGCGCCGCGCCGGCGGACGCCATCGTCGAGGACCGGTCCGGGTGCGGCAACCACCTGACCCGGGTCACCCTCGACGGGGCCGCCGGCGCCCTCGCGTGCTCGCGGGACCACCACCGGAACGCCCCCGCCCGCGGCAGCCTGCGCTTCACCGGCGGGCAGCGGCCGGCCCGCGGCGCCTACCTGCGGACCGCCGACGACGCGCCGCTGAACGGGCTGACGTTCAGCCGCGGCTACACCATCGAGGCGTACGTGAAGCTGCCCCCGGACGCCCGCCGCGGACACGCCCGGATGGGCGTGCTGCGCCGGCTGGGCACTGCCGCCGACGCCGGCCGGGTCGGCGGCGACCCGGCCGGGCCGCTCGCCGCCCTGAGCATCTCCGACGGGTTGGCCGCACAGTGGTCGGCGGTCCCGCTGCGGCGCGGCGCGGCCCGCACCAACTGGGGCCACGAATTGCCCGTCGACGACTGGTTCCACCTCGCCGTGGTCAACGACGGCCGACTCACCACGATGTACGTCGACGGCGCCGCGGTCCTGCGCAATCCGGCCCGGCCGGCGGGTGGGTTGGCGACGGTCGGTCTGCCCTGGCTG
>DASQDS010000690.1:0-16103 GCA_035634075.1 Pilimelia sp.
CGGCGCCGGCGACCGTCGCGGGGCGGGACCCGCGCACCGATCTGGCGGTGCTCAAGGTCGACGTCGGGCGGGCCCTTCCCGTTCTCCCGGCGGGATCGTCCGCGGGGCTGCAGGTCGGCCAGCCGGTCGTCGCGCTCGGGGCGCCGCTGGGACTGTCCAGCACGGTTACCACGGGTGTGGTGAGCGCCCTCGGCCGTACGGTGCGGGTGCCCTCCGACGACGCCGGCACGGCGCTGCTCGCCTCGGCGGTCCAGACCGACGCCGCCATCAACCCGGGCAACAGCGGCGGCGCGCTGGTCGACTGCGCCGCCCGGCTGGTCGGGGTGCCCACGGCGGGCGCCAGTGTGCCGGACGAGAATGGCAACGCCGCCGGCGGGAGCATCGGCATCGGCTTCGCCATCCCGGTCGACGCAGCCCTGCGGATCGCCGGCAAGCTCATCAGCGACGGCGCGGTCCGGCACGCGTACCTCGGCCTGCAGGTGGCGCCGTTCCCCTCGCGGGCCGAGGACGCGGACGGCCTGTATGTCGTCGCCGCCACCCCCGGCGGGCCGGCCGAAACCGCCGGGCTGCGCACCGGCGACGTGCTGACCGGGCTGGACGGGGAGCCGGTGCGCGACACCGATCAGCTGGACGCGCTGTCGGTGACCCGCAGCCCGGGCGACCGGGTCAGGCTGAGCTACCGGCGCGGCCCGGCCGCCGCAGACGTGACAGCGGTTCTGGGCGTCCAGCGCGGGGTGCCGTCCCGGTGAAGGCGGGGGCTCGGACGGTCTAGCGTGCCGGTCCACGGGCGCCGGCCAGGCGGCGCCGCACCTGTCCGGCCAGCCGGGTCACGTCGTCGTTGAGGACCCGGCCCACCACCGCGGACACCAGCAGGGCGAAGGACAGCACGTACAGCCAGCTGATGTAGGTGAAGGCCAGGCCGATCGTGCCGTAGCGCTCCTCGCTGACCCGTAGTGAGCGCGGCAGGTAGAGGCCGCCGGCCGGGCGCAACGCCAGCATGAACAGCGCGTAGGCGCAGCCGCCGGCCAGCAGCTTGCGCAGCGGCACGCACCGGCCCAGGAGCAGGCGAGGGACCAGGACGGTCAGCCCGCAGTCGGCGACGAACAGGATCGCCCCGGTGAGGACGTGGGGCAGTGGAAGCCCGGCTGTGGTCGCCCCGATGGCGCGCGTTCCCACCATCAACAGGACGAGGGCGAGCACCGTCACCAGCCAGCGCCAGAGCGCCGCCGGGCCGTGCGGAGTGCCGCGCACCTCCCACACCGCCGCGTAGGCGCGGGTCAGGGCCCGGGCCAGGCCGGTCGCCGACAGCAGCACGATCAGGCAGCCGAGCGCGCCGAACGAGTTCATTCCCGAGCTCCGGAGCGCCTCCTGGAACAGGTGCTGGGTGGCTTCCGGCAGGTGCACCGTGTCCGCCAGGGATGCGCGGATCCGCTGGCCGAACAGCGCACCCAGCATGATCAAAATCGGAAAGACCGAGGTGAACGCCTGCGCGGCCAGCGTCATCGAACGGTCGAAAATCTGCACCCGCAGGAGTTCGCGCACGGTGTGGAGGAGTAGCTGCCCGATCCGGTGCCCGAGCAGCGGCGCGGCGCGGGGCCGCAGCCGGGCCGGCACCGCAGACAGCCCTGGAGGATCGGCGTCCGTGGGGTGCTGCATGGGTTACCTCGTGTCGGGTGGGCGGGCGGCTGGCGCCTCCCGATGGTCGCGACGCCGGTCGCCGACCGACCCATCCCCGGCGAGTGAGCCGGGCGGCGGCGGCCGTGTCGCATTCAGCTCGACAGCTCATCAGCCGGGGGTGACGACCTGCCCGCGCCGCCGGGCCGACACTCACGCGATGCGGGAACGGCTGATATCCCTGGCGCCCGACCGGCGCACCCTTCGCAAGGAACCAGCGCGGCGGCCCTGGCTGCCGGGTCCGCGGTGGCGACGGTGCCGGTGGCGGTGGCGGACCGCGAGCGCTGTTCCTGCTGACCTCTGGCTGGGGCGTTGATGGTCCTGGCCGCCGTGGCAAAGCTCGGCCGCTACACCAGGTTCGTGCCGCACTCCGTCATGATCGGATTCCTGTCCGGTGTGTCGGCCAACATCTTCCTCGGCCAGCTTCCGCACCTGCTGGGCGCCGAGGCCACCGGGCCCTTCGCCCTCGCCAAGGCGTTGGACCTGCTGCTGCACCCCGGCCGGATCAGCCCCGCAGCGCTGTCCGCCGGCCTGTTCGCCCTGGGCGTGCTGGTGATTTTCCGCCATACCGGGATGGCCGCGTACTCCGCGCTGATCGCACTGGTCGTTCCCAGCGTTGTCGTGGCCGTCCTGCCGGTCGGCCCGGTGCCCGTGGCCGGCGACGGGGGCACGATCCCGAGCGGTCTGCCGCTGCCGGCGCTGCCCCGTCTCGCTGACTTCTCCGTCAGCCTCCTCGCCGGCGCGTTCGCCGTCGCGGCAGTGGTCCTGGTGCAGGGCGCCGGCGTCAGTGAGACCGCGCCCAACCCGGACAAGACCCGCTCGGACGCGAACCGCGATTTCCTCGCGGCAGACGGCGCTGAACCTGGCCGCCGGAGCGGCCGGCCGGGCCGCCGCCGTCTTCTCCGGCCTCTGGATGGCCGTCCTGCCGTGCCCGGCACGCTACGCGGGCAGGTCAGCCACCTGATCTGGATCGGTACGGTGCCCGGCCCGGTGCGCATCGCCGGCCTGGTCGTCGCGGGGATCCTCGCGCAGATCCTGTCCAGGTGGAACGCCCTGCCAACCCTCGCCTGACACGCCACCCGCCACCGCGGGCACGAGGTGCAGGCAGACCACCTCGACCCCGCTGCTGTCGAGGCGGGTGAGCAGGCGGGCCAGGTCGTCCTCGGAGAGCCGGCCTTGGATGGTGCTCTGCCGGGGGAACGCGCGCCAGCGCTGGTCGCCGAGCGCCAACCGCAGCACGGGACCGAGCAGGCCGCGGACTCGGACCTCGTAGCGCACCCGCATGGCTCTCTCCCGGTCAGGCGGTGGAACACCTCTGGCGAGGGTCGCCCACAGCCAGCTCGCGCGCCTCACCCGGGGGGAATGAGCACCGTCGCGGCAGTAACGGACGTGACACCGACGGTCACGATCATTCACTTCGGATGATGCGGGCTCGCAGCGGCGTGGACGACTCTGGACAGGAGTCGAGCGGGGTCGCCCGTCGAAGGGAGTCGACGTGACCACTGACCTGATTGCGGATCTGCCTGGGGCGTCCCACCACCGCCCGGACAGCTCGTTACTCGGTTCCAAGTTCGCGATCCCGGCGGCCCCGCCCTTCATGGTCCCCCGGCCGGCCTTGCTGACCCGGTTGACCGAGGCCGTGCGCGGCCCGGTCACGCTGGTCACCGGTCTGCCCGGCAGCGGCAAGACGCAACTGCTGGCGCACTGGGTGCGCAGCGGTGCGGTGGACTGGCCGATCGCCTGGATCAGCCTGGAGGACGGGGACGAGCAGGCGTCGATCTTCTGGACGTACGTCGTGGAGGCGCTGCGCCGGGCCGGCGTCGCATTGCCCGTACCGGCCCCGGTCGTCCCGGGGGCGGCGGCGAGCCGGGCAGCGCTCGGGCAGCTCGCCGCCGCCGTCGAGGAGCACCCCACCCCGGTCGTCCTCGTCCTGGACGGGGTGTCCCAGCTACCCGGGCGGGACTGGGCGGACGGACTGGATTTCCTGCTCACCCACGTGACCCGGCTGCACCTCGTCCTAACCGGACGATGGGATCCACCGCTTCCGCTCTATCGTTACCGGCTCGCCGGGCACCTACAGGTGCTGCGCACGGCGGACCTGGCCTTCACGCCCGCCGAGGCGGGCCGGCTGATGGAGCTGCACGGCGTCGCGCTCGGCGAGCGGGACCTTGCCGCGGTGCTCGAGCACACCGAGGGCTGGGCGGCCGGCATCCGGTTCTGCGCATGCGTGCTGCAGGGCAGCGGAGACGTGGAGCAACTGGTCTCCACCATCTCGGGCGGTGAGTCGGCCATCGCCGAGTATTTCATCGGTGAGGTGCTGCGGCTGCAGCCGCCGCCGGTGCGGCAGTTCCTTCTTGAGACGAGCGTCCTCGGCACGTTCACGCCGGAACTCGCGGCCGCGGTCACCGCCCGGCCGGACGCGCACCGCCTGCTCGCCACCCTGTCCCGGGAGAACGCCTTCATCCAACCGGTCACCGAGGGCTCGGACGTGTACCGGTACCACCGCCTGTTCGCCGAGCTGTTGCGCGCGCAGCTCGCCTGGTCGGCGCCGGAGCAGGTGGCCCTCCTGCACCAGCGGGCCGCTGAGTGGCTCGCCGATCGCGGCGAGCTCGTCGAGGCGCTCGGCCACGCGGTCACGGCGGGCGACTGGGGCCGGGCCGCCGGGATGGTGATCGAGGACTACGCGGTGGGCCAGCTCGTCATCGAGGGCAGCTCCGGACGGCTGGGCAGGTTCTTCGCCACGCTGCCGGAACACCTGGACCTTCCCGAAGCGGTGATGATCCGGGCCGCGCTGGCCTACGGCGACGGTCGACCCGACCACGCCGCCGAGCATCTTGCCTACGCTGGGAAGCTGCTCAGCGTACTGGGCAGCGACTGTGCCGAGGGTCTCACGTTCACCTGCTTTCTCCTGCGGATTTTGCTGCTCGCGGACGGACCGGACCCCGCGCAGGTGGCGAGCCTGCTGCCGGTCGCTGACACGTTCCTCGCCGTCGCCCCGGGAGACCGGCTCGCCCGACATCCCGAGCTGACGGCGCTGCTGCGCGCGGCGGAGGGTACAGCGCGCAGCCGGACCGGCGCCGTCGACGTGGCCGCGGGCGTCCTCGCCGACGCGGCGGCGGCCGTGCCCAGCGGCTGCGAGCCGTTGAAGGTCAGGTGCTGGGAGCACCTCGCGGTGCTCGAGGCATACCGAGGACATCTGGGACGGGCCGAGGCGCTGGCCCGCCAGGCCCTCGAGCTGGCCGGCCAGTGCGGCCTGCGACGCCTCGGCCCCGGGTCGTCGCGCTGGCCCGCCGCCGCGGAGGTCGTGCTCGCATGGGTGGCGCTGGAACGGTACGACATCGAGGTCGCCGACCGGCATCTGCGCGCCATCCAGCCGCCCCGCCGCCTTGCCGCCGACGGCCTCGCCGGCGCCGCCTACGCCATCGTGCGAGCCCGGCGGTTGCAGATCCGGGGCGAGCTGCGACCGGCGATGAACCTGCTGCGTGCCGGAGCCGACGGGACGCCGCCGCCCTGGCTGCGCCGCGAGCTCGTGCTGAGCCTGGTCGGCATGTCGATCGCGGCCGGGCACCCGGACGAGGCGGCCCTCGAAGCGCTCGGCCAGTTGTCCGATCCACAGGCGCCGGACGTGAGAGTCGTGCAGGCGGCGCTCCTGCTGCTGCGTGGCGAGCCGCTGAGGGCGCACGAGATCGCGCGGACCGTGGCCGACGTGGCGGGCGTCTACGCGCCGGTCGCCATAGACGCCTGGCTGTTGCTGGCGACGATCGCCGCCGGTCACGACGACGCTCCGGGGGTCCGGGAGGCGTTGCGCCGGGCGCTGCGAGTGGCGGCACCGGAGTCGCACCGGCGGCCGTTCCGTCAGGTGTGGGGCCGGCTGCGCCGGGTGCTGCGCGACGACGACCGGCTCGCCTTGCAAAGCCGGGCCGCCGGTACCGCGCTGGCGCCGGGCCTCGCCGCGCCGGCCGGCGGCCAGCCGCTCGTCGTCGAGGCGCTGAGCAAGCGGGAACTCGACGTCCTCCGGGGAATGGCGGACATGCTGCCGACCGAGGAGATCGCGGCCACCATGTACGTCTCGGTGAACACGGTGAAGACCCATGTGCGCAGCATCCTGCGGAAACTGTCCGCCTCGCGACGCAACGAGGCGGTCCGTCGGGCACGCGCGATGAACCTGATCTGAACGGGTTGCCCGCGGCCCCCGGGTGCCCGCGGCCCCGCCCGCGGGCGGTCCCACCCGCGCCGGATGAGGCGCCGCCGGCCCGGGCGATCGGAGTATCGGAGGGCGGGCGTCACCGCGCCCGGTTCGACGAATGAAGGGGCGGCAGCAGATGGCCATCGGTCCCGTCCAGCTGATCGTGCTGGGCTTCAGACATCCGGACTTCGAAGGCGAGATCATCGCCGAACTGGAGCGGCTGCGGCAGAGCGACACTGTACGAGTGATCGACTCGATCGCGGTCCGCAAGGACGCGAACGGTGAGATGGAGGTCGAACATCTCAGCAATCTGACCACCGGGCAGGCGGTGGAGCTCGGCAGCAGGATCGGCGCCCTGATCGGGCTCGACATCGATGGTGAGGCCGGCGCGGCGACGGGCGCCGCCGCGGCGCAGGACGGTGTGGCGTTCTTCAACGACCCGCAAGCGTGGGACGTGTTGTCGGAGATCCCGGACGACAGTGCCGCCGCTCTGGTCCTGCTCGAACACCACTGGGCAGTGCCACTGCGCGATGCGATCGTCCGGGCCGGCGGCTTCCGGTTGGCGGACGGGTTCGTCAGCCCGCTCGACCTGGCCGGCATCGGTCTGCTCAGCCCTGGCGAAGCCAAGGAACTCAACGACCTGGAGATGGCCTCGGCCACGAACTGAGGAGGAAGAGGCGCTGACATGTTCCGCACACGGAAGGAGGATCGGCGGCACCGCTGAGCGGCGGCACCAAGGTGGAGCGGCGGCTGGCAGGACCAGCCGCCGCAGCCGTCGAACCTACGACAGCCGGCCTCATCCTCGTGGGAGGACGTGCCACGCAAGCGGCTGACAGAGGCTGAGACGCGATGTCACCCGCGGACCGGACCGACGGAGGCCGGCCGTGGCGGGCGGAGGGAGCGCGCATCGATGCCTGAGGCGACGTACCAGGTCAGGGTCTCTGGGGTGATCCCCGCCGAGGTGCTGGCGGAGCTGCACGACCTCACCGTGAGCGTGGAGCCGCCGGAGACCGTGCTGCACGGCTCGCTGCCGGACCAGTCGGCCGTGGTGGGGCTCATCTCCCGGATCCACGGCCTCGGCCTGCGGCTCATCGAGGTGCGGCAGCTCCCCGCGGACGACCCCCCGAACCGGCTGCTGAGGAGAGACCGATGACGCAGGACGCCGGGCACCGAACCCGCCCCGTTCCCGAGGAGTCCACGGCTGGGTCCCGCACCTGGGACTGGGTGCGGCTGGCCGCGGGCATCCTGACCATCGTCCTCGGCATCGTCGCGTTCGCCTGGCCCGACGCCACCCTGCGCGTGGTCGGCTTCCTGTTCGGCCTCAACCTGTTGGCAATGGGCGTGTCCCGGACCGCGCTGATGTTTGTCGCCGCCGGCGAACCGGTGTTGCCGCGCATCCTCGGCATCATCTTCGGGGTCTTCGTCGGCATCGTCGGCATCGTCTGCATGCGCAACGTCGCCGGTTCCGTGGCCCTGCTCCTGGTCATCGTCGCGGTCGGCTGGCTGCTCGACGGGCTCGCCGAGATCTTCGTGGCGGTCAGCACCGGCGGGCCGGGCAACGGGTGGCGGATCGCGCTCGGCTTGGGCACGGTCCTGGCGGCAACAGCGTTGCTGGTCTGGCCCGGGCTGGGGCTCACCATGTTCCTGGTCATCGGCGCTACCACCCTGGTCTTCATCGGCCTCTGCCGAGTGTTCGGCGCGCTCGCCAGCCTGCGCACCTGAACCGACGTCGGCGGTGGCAGCCGACCTCGCACCGTCAGTTTCACGCACCGTCTTTACTTGGTCACGCCGGCGTGTCGATGCCGTCAGGGCCGAGCCGCAGTGTGTGGCCAGCACCGTTGAGCCCGTTGGCCCGGGAGGTCACATGCGCCGTACTCGTTGCTTGCCGTCGTGGTCCGCCGCCGCTGTCGGTGTGCTGGTGGCGACAGTGTTGGTGTCGCCCGCCGCGGCGACTCCGCCGGGGGTGCCGTCCAAGGCCACCGCCCAGGCCGAGCTCACCGCGTTGAGCGTCGCGCCCGAAGGGTCCGGCAGTGGCTACTCCCGCGACCTGTTTCCGCACTGGAGCACCGTCTCCGGCAGCTGCAACACCCGCGAGACGGTCCTGAAACGCGACGGCACCGACGTCGTGGTGAACGCGTCCTGCGCGGCGACCTCCGGGCGGTGGCACAGCCCGTACGACGGGGCGACGTGGACCGCCGCGGCCGACGTGGACATCGACCATGTCGTGGCGCTGGCCGAGGCGTGGCGCTCCGGCGCCGACGCGTGGACCACCAGCCGCCGGCAGAGCTTCGCCAACGACCTGGCCGGGCCGCAGCTGATCGCGGTCACCGACGACGTCAACCAGGCCAAGGGCGACAAGGACCCGGCGGCGTGGCAGCCGCCCCTGGCCTCGTACCGCTGCACCTACGCCAAGATGTGGATCCGCACCAAGTACCGGTGGGCGCTGCGGGCGCAGAGCGCGGAGCATTCCGCTCTGCGGGCGATGGTGAACACCTGCACCGCCTGAGCGGTGCGTGGCGGTGCCGCTGATGGCGGCTACGCAGGTCGTGGCCGCTCCATCAGGCGCTTGAGCCGGAGAAGGTCAGCCAACACGGTGTTGGCGTCACGTTCGAAGTCCTCGTCGCTCCGGCCCGCCTGGCGCCGCAGGGTGAAAACGATCTCGGAACCGGCACCGACGCTGGTCACCCGCATCGGGTTGTAGAAGGTCTCGCCCGACGCCAGTGTCACATGGTGATCCAGCACGCCGAATTCGTTGCGCGGCGCGAAGGAGACCACGATTCGGCCCATCGGCGACTCCATGGTCCATCGGCCATCGACCACGTCGATGGAGCTACCCAACCCGGGCGCCCACTCAGGCAGGTGGGAAGGGTCGGACGCGTAGTCGTAGACGTCCCCGACCGGGCGGTCGATGTAGGCACTGAGGTGTCGAGAAGGCACTCCGTCCATGACCGCGAAGGTACCAAGCCCTCAGCGACGCCCCCGCGCACCGGCCGTCGACAGGATGCGCGCCCCGCTGCTGCCCGCATCAGTCGTAGTCGTCCAGCCACGCATCGGGGTCCGGCCCCTCGCCACCCGCCGGAACCGGCGGCAGCCGGGTGCGGTCGTCGACCACGGCCCCGTGCAGCTGCCTGCCCCTCACCTCGGCCGTCGACAGGTCCGCGCCGTGCAGCTGCGCCGCCCACAGCGTCGCGCCCTGCAGCTGCGCCCCGGCCAGGATCGCGTCCTGCAACTGGGCCTTTGACAGCTCGGCGCCCTGCAGGTCCGCGTTGATCAGGTGCGCGCCCTGCAGTCGCGCCCCGAGCAGCAGTACGCGGGGCAACCGCGCCCGGGAGAGGTTCGCTCCGCGCACATCGACGCCGCACAGATCGACGGCGTTCAGCTCCGGACGATCCGGGCGGCGGCCGAGCACCGTCAGCGCGGCCTGCACGTCGGTCGGCGGCGAAGGGTACGGACCCCCCGGTGCCGGGGCCGGCTCGGCGTCTGCCCCGGCACCGTCCGGTGGAGTCGTGCCCGGCCGGGTGCGTTCGCGGATGAAGGCAGCCAGGACTTCCACCACCGTGTGGTGTTCCCGTTCGGACTCGATCATCAGATGTTCGAGAGCGTAGATGCCGCCGAGGCGTTCGGTGAGTTTGTCCGAGGCGATCTGGCCGATGGCCCTGGCGTAGCGGTCGGTGAACTGGCCGCGGCGGGACAGGAAGAACGTGCGGGCGGTGAACGCGGCACCGGTGAGCAGCACCAGGCCGCCGACCGCGGCGAGCAGAATCTGCCGGGTGGCGTTCCGGACGTCGGCCTTGTCCTTGCCCTGCAGGTGCTTCGCCGGTGTGGCCCACCAGGCGACCGGCCCGAGCAGCAGCACGAGGAGACCGGCGAGCACCACCGCGGCCAACGGCACCCACACCGTGGGCCGCACGGCCACCCGCCGGATCCCGTGGCGCAACCTGCGAATCACCTGATGATTAGACCGCGGGTCGGCCAGGTCAGCCAGGTCAGCCGGTCACCCGGAACGTCGCGTCGTTGCGGCCGGTCTGGTCCGTGATCGGGTCCAGTCTCAGCAGGTAGTTGGAGTGCCGGATATACCGGTCCGGATAGTTGTACGACTGGAACGACGACCACGACGCGCTCGCCAGACCGGGCACCTGGCGGAACGTGGCGTCCGACCGGAACGTCGCCGAGCCGTCGTCTGCGGCAAGCACGAAGTCGAAACCGTAGTGCCGCAGGTAGTGGCCCGGGTGGCTCACCGACTCGAACGACACCTGACCGGAGCCGCCGCTCGCCAGTCCGGGGACGAGCCGGAACCGGGCGTCCTGCGCCGCGCCCGCGGTCGGATCCAGGCGGACGTCGAAGTTGCTGTGTCGGACGTACCGGTCAGGGAAGTTGTAGGACTGGATCCGGCTGGCGCCGGGCGCCGGGGCGCTGCCGCTCCCGCCCGGCGGGGTCCCGTCGCGGCTGCCCGGCGCGTTCGCCAGGGTGTTGCCGAGCTGGGTGAGGTTGCCGTTCGTGACCAGTTCGTTGTGCGGGTTCCAGGGATACCACGCGTAGCGCTCCACCCGGGGGTGCCGGGCGAAGACGCGCAGGGCGCCGTTGTAGAACGCGTTGACGGCGGCCATGTTCGGGTTGCTCTGGTGCATGCAGCCGAACTCGGTGACCCAGATCGGCCGGTTGCCGGGGAAGCTCTCCATCCACCGGATCTGCGCCTCCAGGCCGCTGGCGTTGGCGTCGCAGGATCCGGCGTTCCATCCGTAGTAGTGCAGGGTGAGGAAGTCGACGCGGAGCCGCTTCGCCTCCACCTCCCGCATGAAAGCGGTGAACCAGGTACGGCCGCCCGCGTCGCTGGCCGGTGCGGGGCCGCCGATGCGGATGGCCGGGTTGGCGGTCAGCGTCGGCCAGAGGGCGACGGCGGTGGCGACCGACATGTTCGCCTGGTCCGCGTGGTCCGGCTCGTTGAAGCCCAGGATCGTCTTGTAGCCGGCGTTGATGGCCTGGTCACGCTGCCAGGCGATGTCGCCGGCGCCGTGCTTGTCCTTCCCGGACACCATCGGCACGAACTCGCCGGCGTTGCATCCACCCGGGTTGATATACCAGTTGTACCACCAGGTGGCCGCCAGCCGGGACAGGTCCGCACAGGACGAATTCGCCACGCCCTTGAACGGCTCGCCGGCGGCATCGGCGCCCGTCGAACGCACCACCACAGCGGCAGCGGCCAGGCACAACGCCAGGGCGACGACAGCGCGTACGGCCCGGGCGGACGCCCGGCGCGCCGTCCCGTCATCGGGCCCCGGCAGTACGGGCGGCACCCGGCTCAGATCGTGCACGGTCTACTCCTGACCGGGGGGCTCCGGGCGCGGCGTTCGCACCTGGCGCCCACCCGCTGCCGGCGTGGGTCCCCGGAACCACCGAAGAGGTCGCTCGGGTCCAGACGATCCTACGCCAGACATCGACACCCATCGAGCCCGAAGGCACCGCCGGCCGCGAAAACCTGCTCCCGGCGCGGCCGAGGGCTCAGTCGGCCAGGCGGGCGGGGAAGCCGCCGGTGGCGATCGGGCCCCACGACTCGATCGTGACCCGGATGAGCGACTTGCCCTGCGCGACCATGGCCGCCCGGTACTCGTCCCAGTCCGGGTGCTCGCCGGAGATGCACCGGAAGTAGTCGACAAGCGGCTCCAGGGCCGCGGGCAGGTCCAGCACCTCGGCCGAGCCGTCGACCTGCACCCACGGCCCGTTCCAGTCGTCGGACAGGGTGACGATCGAGACCCGGGGGTCCCGGCGCAGGTTGTGGACCTTGGCGCGCTCCGGATACGTCGAGATCACCACCCGCCCCTCGGCGTCGACGCCGCTGGTCACCGGCGACGCCTGGGGCCGGCCGTCGGCCCGGGTCGAGATGATCAGTGCGCGGTGCCGGGCCGCGAGAAACTCGGTCAACTCGCGCCGATCAACGCGGTGGTTCCTGGCGATCGTCCGTCCCATGCCGCTCACCCTATGCGGCGTACCCGATCATGGGCCCGGCTCGCCCGGCGCTGGCCTGGTGTCGGAGGACCGCGCGGAGCCGACGGCGTGGCGTCGCGCGGACCGGGAGCCGCTGCGAGGCGCCCGGTCCGCGCCGCCTGCTGTCCGGGCCCGCGGCTAGGCCGGCCCGTTCACAGCGTCAGGAAGGGCAGGATCGCCCCGCAGGCGGCCGGAGCGGTGGCCTCCATCGGCAGGTTCGGGTCGAGGTCGCTGACGAGCGCCCCGTCGTACGTTCCGCTGTTGTTGCCGTCGGTGCCGTGCACGACCAGGACCGCGTTGCGGGCCCGGATGCTGGCGGCGACGTCGGCGGTCACGGTCAACTGCCGGTGGTAGACGATCGTGCCGCGCGGGGCGGTGGGAAACCTGTCGATCGCGAGGGCGCTCGACGGGCTGGTGTCGCCGGACGTGGTGAGGGACGTGACGACGCCGCCGTAGAACGGGTGCCCCTCGGTGACGCTCACGACGCCGTCGGAGTTGACGTCCGCGGCCCGGGTCGGGCAGCGACCGGCCGCCCCGGCGTGGAAGTGCATCGCGTGCGGGGCGTTGCGCAACACGCCGGAGACGACGAGGTGCAGGCTGACCCGGGTGCCGCGCAGTCGCACGACCGCCACCCCGTGCGCCCCGGAGTCGTTCAGCTGGCCCAGTCGCACGACCGCGACGCTCGACCGGCCGTCGATGGACGCCGCGCCGGACGCGGTCCCGCCGGTCTGGCCATGCCCACCGTGGCCCACGTGGCTGTTGTGGTTTGCGTTGTTGGCGTGGCTGGGGTGACCGCCGCCGTGCGCCCCGGCGGGTGCCCCCACGCCCGCGATGGCCGCCGCGACTCCGCAGGCCGCTGCGCCGATCTTGGTTACTACGTTCATGCCGATCCCCCGATCCCGTGGGCTCCCATAGAAGCCGCTAAACGGTCATTTCACCTAGTCATTCGGCGCCGCGGGCCACCCGGATGGCCGACACGGCGAGGTTTCTCGCGACCCGGCGGAGATCGGCCCGCCGGCCAGGACCCGTAAGGTGACGGCATGGCGATGCGTTTCGGGATCTTCGTCCCGCAGGGCTGGCGGATGGACCTCACCGAGATCGCCGATCCGGTCGAGCAGTACGAGGCGATGACGGCGGTGGCCCGGGCTGCGGACGCCGGGCCGTGGGACTCGGTGTGGGTTTACGACCACTTCCACACGACCCCGGAGCCGACGATCAACACGACGTTCGAATGCTGGACCGTGACCTCGACGCTGGCCCGGGACACCAGCCGGGTCAACATCGGACAGATGGTCGGCTGCAACGGGTACCGCCAGCCGTCCCTCTACGCCAAGATCGCGTCGACCGTGGACGTGGCCAGCAAGGGCCGGTTGTACGCGGGCATCGGCGCCGGGTGGTACGAGCACGAGTGGCGGGCGTACGGCTACGAGTGGGCCGAGGTACCGCAGCGGATGGCCGCCTTCCGGGAGGCCGTCGCGATCATCCACGCGATGTGGACGCAGCAGCGGCCCGTGTTCGCCGGCCGGCACTACTCGATCGATCAGCCGATCAACGAGCCCAAGGGCGTCCGGCAACCGCATCCGTCGTTCTGGATCGGCGGTGGCGGCGAGAAGGTGACGTTGAAGCTCGTCGCGCAGTACGGCGACGCCTGCAACGTCGGTGGCGGCGACCCGGACGTGATCCGGCAGAAGCTGGCCGTACTCCGCCGGCACTGCGACGACCTGGGCCGCGACTACGACCGGATCACCAAGTCCACGAACCTCTACCTGGACCTCAAAGAGTCGACCGCCGACACGGTGGGCCGCATCGAACGGATGGCTGAGGCCGGCGCCGACTACGTCATCGTCTACGTGCCCCGGGTGGCGTACGACCACGAGCGGATGTTGCGCCTCGCGAGCGAGGTCATCCCCCAGTTCGGCTAGGCCGCGCCCGGTCAGCCGGTGATCTCCCGCACGCTGCCACGCGTGTGGACCGGGCCGTTGGCGCTGCGGACGTAGCCGGTGATGTTGGCTTGCCGGTCTCGAGCCGGCCGTGGTGGGGCCGCGGTCAGGGCCATCGCCGGATTGCTGCCGCCGGCGCAGGCAGGACCGCCGGCGCCGAGGGTGGTGCCGTTGCCGGTGAACTCCTGCGGCTTGCGCCAGGTCCCGCCGGTCGCGCCGTCGGCCTCGACGCCGGCTGGGGCTCCCGCACCAGGCCCAGGAAGTGCACGCGGGTCTCGCCGTCGCGGCAGGCGTGTACCAGCCACATGCCGAGGCCGTCCAGGTGGGTGAGCCCGCCGACGAACCGCGAGTCGGGGCCGGCCAGGTGGGCGAAGAGACAGAGCAGCGTGCTGCGGTGGGTGCACAGGACGGCGTCGCGGGTGTCGTCCTCGCGCAGAAACTCCGCCAGCTCCGCCGGGTCGGCGGCGGGGGTCAGCAGCCGGCACGACTCGACGTCGGTTCGGGCCCGACGGGCCAGCGGCACGAGCGTCTGGCGGCACCGCAACGACGGGCTGGACAGCACCCTCTCCACGGGCAGCGCGGCCAACCGTTCCGCCAGCTCGCTGGCCTGCGCGTGGCCGTCCGGCGTCAACCCCCGCCACTCGTCCGGGCCGGCCCGGAGCGGGGCGGCGTTGGCATGATGCACGAGCAGCCGCATCGGCGCACCCTCGGTGACGCAACGGTACGTTCTCATCGTGCTCCTCGGTGTGTGTCAGGAACGGACGGGTATCCGGCCATGGCCGGGATGCGGAGGGTCACCTCAATACGCCTGCGCCATGGCGGAGCCGAGGCCGTCCACGGCCCGGCGCACCGACGACAGAGCCGCCTGGACGCCCGCCAACGCGGCGGCGGACGGATCGAGCCCGGCGGCGGAGAGGCTCTGCGAAAGCCGTTCCACCGCCATCCGCAAGGAGTCGATCTGCGTGCGTGATTGTTCCGACGCGTCGGTGACCAGTTCGGCCAGGTCGGCCCGCAACTGAGCCAGGTCGTCGCGCAGCGCCGTCAAGCCGTTCCCGCCGACGGGTACCCGCCGCAGGTCAGCCCTGGACCGCCCGACCGCGTCGCGGCTCGCGTACCCGGCCGGCCGAGTGTCGGCGCAGCCGTCGACGACTCCAGCCGTGGCCACGATTGCGGCCAGGGTGTGCAAGGTACGTCGCCTCATGCCCGACAATGTCCCGCCGGCCACCCGCCGGCCACATCACTCGCCCGGGGTGACCCCGCTGCGGACCGGCCCAGTCGACGGCCGTCCTCGCTCGCCCGCCATGCACCACAAGCGCGTAGCTGGCGATCGCGTTCGTGCGAGCCACCCGGATCGCCGGCCGGTCATCCCCCTCGGATGAGGCAGGTCGGGGTCCCCGTCGACACGATCGACGGACAGGTGATCGCAGCACCGCGGCCGGTGCCGGCGGCGGCACGCGAGACGGGCAGGGAAGGGGACAGGTCATGGCTATCGGACCCGTTCAACTGATCGTGCTGGGCTTCCGCAACCCGGACTTCCACGGGGAAATCATCGCCGAACTGGAGCGGCTACGGCAGAGCGACACGGTGCGGGTCATCGACGCACTGGCGGTCCACAAGGGACCCGGCGGCGAGATCGAGGTCGAGCACCTGAGCAACCTCACCACGGAGGAGGCGGTCGAGCTCGGCAGCAAGGTGGGCGCGCTGATCGGCCTCGGCATCGAGGGCGAGAAGGGCATGGTCGCCGGCGCGGCGGCGGGTGCCGAGGCGACCGCGAACGGCGTCCGCCTCTTCCGGGAGGAGGACGCGTGGGACGTCCTCGACGACATCCCCAACGACTCCGCCGCAGCCCTGCTGCTGATCGAGCACCACTGGGCGGTGCCGCTGCGCGACGCGATCGCGCGCGCCGGCGGCTTCCGCATCGCTGACGCGTTCGTCAGCCCGTTGGACCTGGTGGCGATCGGCCTGCTCACCGCGGAGCACGCCGAGGAGCTGCATGACCTGGAGACGGCGGAGGCGGCGGAGGCAGCGGAGGCGGCGCGCGGGCGCTGACCCCGACGACGACGCCGCCCCTTCGTTCCGCGCGGTGGAACGTGGCCGGTCGCTCTACGCCAACCTGTGGGCGAGCGTCTTCCTGGCAGATGGGGGTTCTCGTGGGATCCATCGTCACGTTCCTTGGATTGAGCACCGTCAACGTCGCGGTGGTCGCGGCGATCCTGCTGGCCACCGAGCTGGACCGGCGCACCGCCGACGAGCCGGGCGGCTGCGCCGGCGGCGCGGCGGCCCCGGCCGGCATTCCGGGGATGGCGGCGGCGAGATGATCG
>DASQDS010000691.1:0-3183 GCA_035634075.1 Pilimelia sp.
GGCTGGTGTTGGTTCGAGTGCACCGGTGACCGTCGGGCCATCGCCCTGCTCGCTCGACCTTCGAGGTCCGGCATGAGTTCTGCGAGGCCCGGCGGCCCGGGACACCCCGATCGGCCACAGGGCTATGCGTGTGCGAACGCCGCTCAATGAGCAACCGGCTGTGGTGTCCCGGAACCGCCAGGTGCTTCCCCACTGGTAGCGCAGCGGAGAGGCAACAATGAGTCTGCAGGACACCCCCGGCACGTCGCGAGCGGTCACGGCCGGCGTCGACTGGGCGAAGGACAACCACGCCGTATGCGTGCTCGACGCCGACGGCGAGCCGATCGAGCGGTTCACCGTCTCCCACAACAAGACCGGCCTGAACAGGCTGAATGCTGTCCTGGACCGGCATGGTGTCGACGCCGTCGGCATCGAACGCGGTGACGGACCGGTGGTCGACGCGTTGCTGGGTGCCGGCCGTACCGTGTTCGTGATCCCGCCGTCGCAGGTCAAAGCGCTGCGCCGCCGCTACGGCTCGGCCGGTAACAAGGACGACCGGTTCGACGCCTACGTCCTGGCCGACACCGTACGCACCGACCGACGCCGGCTGACGCCGCTGCTGCTCGACAGCGAGCCCACCACCGCCCTGCGGAAACTGTGCCGGGCCCGCAAAGACCTCGTCGCGCACCGCGTCGCCGCGACGAACCAGCTGCGCGCGCATCTGCAGACGGCGCTGCCCGCGGTGGTGGACCTGTTCGCCGACCTCGACTCGACCATCAGCCTGCGCTTCATCACCCGCTTCACCAGCCAGGACGCCCTCGACTGGCTCTCGCCGAAACGCCTGGCCGCCTGGCTGGCCAGCGTCGGCTACTGCGGCCGCGCCGACCCCGCCGTCCTGCACACCCGGATCACCGACGCCCCCCGCGGCGCCGACGGCGACCACGGACGCGCCCTGGCCGGTATCACCCACGCCTACCTCGCCACGATCCAAGCGATCACCGCCCAGATCGACGCCCTGGCGCAGCAGATCACCGAAGCCCTCACCGTTCACCCCGACCGGCAGATCTTCACCAGCCTGCCCAGATCCGGCACCGTCCGCGCCGCCCGGCTGCTCGCCGAGATCGGCGACGCCCGCGGCAGATTCCCGACCCCGGCCTCCCTGGCCTGCCTCGCCGGTGTCGCACCCTCCACCCGCCAGTCCGGCAAAGCCCGCGTCGTCGCGTTCCGCTGGGCCGTCGACAAACAACTGCGCGACGCCGTCTGCGACTTCGCCGGCGACAGCCGTCACACCAACCCCTGGGCCGCCGACCTCTACCGCCGCGCCCGCGCCCGCGGCCACGATCATCCGCACTGCGTGCGGATCCTGGCCCGCGCCTGGCTCGACATCATCTGGAAGTGCTGGACCACCAACACCGCCTACGACCCCGACCGGCACCGAGCCCTCCAACGACTCCTCAACCAAGATCAACCAGTGGCGGCTTGACACAGGGCTACTCATGCGGTGCCAACCTCATGGATGCGCTCGCGGCCCTCGCTGCGCTCGGTGCACTCGCTCATGCGGTCTCTGCGGGTAGGTCGCCGCGGCGCACCGCGGCGACCAGCGACGCGTGGTCACGATCGACCTGGTCGGCATAGGCGCGGGCGAACCTGCCGAGCATGTGGTCCAGTTTGTCGCCGCTGCCGATGTAGCCGGCGATCATCGAAGCGCCGCTGGTGCGAGCGTGGCTCTTGGCCAGCAGGTAGCCGCAGATCCCCGCATAGTCGCCGAGCGCGTCCGCGTCGATGTCCGTGGCGGTGATCGCGCCCTTCATGTCGCGGAACTGCCGTACGTAGAACTGCTGGTCCCCGACGGTGGTCCAGCCGAGCAGCGGATCGCTGACCGTCTGCAGCGCCTGCTGGTATTCCACCACGCGTTGTCCCTGGTGCCGGTGCCACGCCGACGCGCCGTGCACGAACGGCGCGATCACCGACCGCCGGGACTGCTTGAGCTGGAGGAACACCACGTCGTCCGGGCTGCTGCCCTCGCACAGCGCCACGTAGGCGCGCAGCCCCACCGAGCCCACCCCGACCACCTTGTGCGCCACGTCGACCAGCCGGTACCCGCCGAGGATGCGGGCCCAGTGCGGCGGCAGGGTGCCCAGGTAGCCGTCGAGGGCCTCGGCCAGCTGTTCGGCCTCGGCGGCGCTGGGCCGGGTGATCAGTGGCGGCTCCTCCACGATGCGTGCCGTGCCGTCATGCTGCTCCGTGAAGCGCGGCAGGGCCCGGTCGCTGGTGCGCCGCCGGGCCCGGCGCGCGGCGCGTTCGATCTCGTCGCGGAAGCTGCCCTTGCTGGCCGCCGCTCGCATCCGGTCCAGATTCAAGCTCTCGTACGAGCGGGTCAGCAGCGGCTCGTCGGCCAGGTGCCCGATCTGCTCGCGGTACTTGGCGACACAGTGGACGACCGCGTCGGCGCAGGCCTGCTCGCGAAAGCCGTTGTGCCGCCCGGCGACCCAGACGCTGACCACCAGGCGGCGCAGGTCCCACTCCCACGGCCCCGGATGCGCCTCGTCGAAGTCGTTGAGGTCGAACACCAGGTCGCGCTCCGGCGAGGCGTAGAAGCCGAAGTTTCCCAGATGGGCGTCGCCGCAGATGACCGGGTTGATGCCGGTGTCGGGCAGGGTCGCGAAGTCGGCGACCATGATGTTCGCCGAGCCGCGCAGGAACGCGTACGGCGAGGCGATCATCCGGCCCACCCGGACCGGGATCAGCCAGGGCACCCGACCCTCGTGCGCCTCGACGATCTGCCGTACCGGATCGACCCGGTCCGGTGCCGGCGCCCAGTGCCCGAGGTTGGATCGTGGTGTCCGGTCCCGTAACGACCGGCCCAGCTCGTACCGTTCGGCGCGCGGTCGAGCCGGGCGGCGCAGCGAGAGGAAGTCGTCGTCGACGTCGACGAGGGGCGGGGCGGCGGGCGGAGCGACCGCCGGCACGGCGGGCGTCGGCGCGGCGGCTGGCGAGGCTGCGTCCATTGAAGTGGAGCCTACGTCCCGGTGTCGGGGGCCGAGTACGGAGTCCGCCCATCCCATCGCGGCAGGTCTCCTTGACGGCCGCGTTGTTATCGCTAACAATGGCGGGACCGGTCGGTTTTTCGACGCGCCGGCGCCGTGACCGAGCGGACGGCGGCACCGTTGCATCCTGCGGCGGCTGCCACCGGGCCGGCGACCC
>DASQDS010000692.1:0-5634 GCA_035634075.1 Pilimelia sp.
CCGGCTCATCTCCGGCACCGAGGAAACCGTGTCCCCGATGACCAGGGCGCAGATCGACGGGTTCTACCGCGAGCGGTACGTGCCGCCGGCCATCGTGGTCGCCGCCGCCGGCGGGCTGGACCACGACGACGTCGTCGCGCACGTGACCGCGGCGCTGGCCGGCAGCCGGCTCGCGGGCGGCCCCGCCGCGGGGCCGGCGGCGCACCGCCCGGCCGCGCCGTTCGTGCCGGTGCTGCCCGCCCGGACGGCGGTGGAGCACCGGGACACCGAGCAGGCCCACATCGTCCTCGGCGGCGCCGGCCTCGGCCGGCTCGACGACCGGCGGTTCGTCCTCGGCGTGCTCAACAATGTCCTGGGCGGCGGCATGTCCAGCCGCCTGTTCCAGGAGATCCGGGAAAAGCGCGGCCTGGCCTACTCGGTCTACTCCTACACCAGCCAGTACGCCGACAGCGGTCTCTTCGGGGTCTACGCGGGGTGCGCGCCGGGCAAGGTCGACGAGGTGCTGGCGCTGCTGCGCGCCCAGCTGGCGGAGGTGGCCGCCCGCGGCGTGACCGACACCGAGGTGGCGCGCGGCCGGGGCATGCTGAAGGGCTCCCTGGTCCTCGGGCTGGAGGACACCGGCTCGCGGATGAGCCGGCTGGCGAAGGGCGAGCTGTTGTACGCCGACGTGCGCAGCGCCGACGACCTGCTCGCCGGCGTCGACGCCGTCACGGTCGAGCAGGTCAACACGCTGGCCGCCGAGCTGCTCGTCCAGCCGATGTCGCTGGCCGTGGTGGGACCGGTCGACGCCGCCGCGGTCGGCGGCGCGTGAGTTTCCCGAACGACGACGACAGGAAATGGTGCCACGTGACTGAGGAGCCGCTGCGGGACCGGTCGGCGGAGCCGGTGCGGGTGGGCGTGCTGGGCGCGCGCGGCCGGATGGGCATCGAGGTGTGCCGGGCGGTCGACGCGGCCGAGGACATGGAGCTCGTCGCCATGGTCGACCAGGGCGACTGGCTCTTCAACGCCTCGGACGCGGGCGCCGAGGTGATCGTGGATTTCACCACGCCGGACGTGGTGATGGACAACCTGCACTGGTGCATCGACCAGGGCATCAACGCCGTCATCGGGACGAGCGGCTTCACCGGGCCCCGCATCGAGCGGGTGCGCGGCTGGCTCGCCCACAAGCCCGAGGTGGGCGTGGTCATCGCGCCGAACTTCGGGGTCGGCGCGGTGCTGATGATGGAGTTCGCCGCCCGGGCGGCGAAGTTCTTCGACTCCATCGAGATCATCGAGCAGCACCACCCCGGCAAGGTCGACGCGCCCAGTGGCACCGCCCTGCACACCGCCCAAATCGTCGCCCAGGCGCGCGAGGCCGCCGGCTCGCCGGACATGCCGGACGCCACCAAGCAGGAGACGCCCGGCGCCCGCGGGGCCGACATCGGCGGCGTCCGCGTGCACTCGGTGCGGGCGCTGGGGCTGGTCGCGCACCAGGAGGTGCTCTTCGGCGCCGCGGGGGAGACGCTGACGATCCGCCACGACTCGTACGATCGGGCCTCGTTCATGCCCGGCGTGCTGCTCGCCGTCCGCGCGGTGCTGGAGCGGCCCGGCCTCACCCTGGGCCTGGAATCGCTCCTGGATTAGCCCGCGTCGAGGCGGGTGTGCAGGCGGAGCTGGTTGACCAGCAGGTCGTCCACGTCCAGGGCGCGGGCCGCGCCGTCGGGTTCCCAGCCCGCCGAGGTGAGGAACGCGCGCATCGCCACGTCGGCGTCGTAGGCCCAGGCCACCGCTGACGCGAAGCCGTCGGAGCGCCACAGGTCCACGCTCGCGGCGAGCAGCCGGCTGCCGTGTCCACGCCGGCCCCACCGGGGCTCGACCAGCAGGTCGGTGACCGCGACGACGGAGTCGGGGAGCGCCGGTTCCGCGGGGGCGACCGCGTGGTCGTCCGCCGGCCCGGCCGCCGCGAAGCCCACGAGGTGCGACTCCTCGGCCTGTTCCACGGCGACGAGGACGCGGTGCCGCGGCGACGGCGGCTCGGCGATCGCCGCCAGCCAGCGGCGCTCCAGAAAGCCCTCGTCCAGATTGTCGAGGATCCGCCTGGGTAGCATCCGGCGGTACGCCGTGCGCCAGGTGGTCAGCTGGATGCGCGCGATCTGGCCGGCCTCGGCCGGTTGGGCGGGGCGGACGAAGCCGAGCGACATGACCAGCAGCGTACGGCGGCCGGGGTGATCGACCGACGAGGAGGGCGCCATGCCGCGCAGCCGCACCGCCCAGGTGGCGGCCGTCGCCGCGCTGGCCGTGGCGGTCGGGGCGTTCCTCGCCGTGGCGGCCGTCCGGCACGGCTTCTTCGACCTGCGGGTCTACCACGGCGCGGTGACGTTCTGGGCGCGCGAGGGCGGCGAGCTGTACGACTACCTCAAGCCGGACAGCCGCTACGGGTTCACCTATCCGCCGTTCGCCGCCCTCGTCATGCTGCCGCTCGCCGTGCTGCCGTGGCACGCCGCGATCGTCCTGAGCGTGCTGGGGACCGGCGCCGCGACGGCCGCGGTCCTGCGCTGGCTGGGCGCGCCGCTGGTGCGTCGGGCGGGTTGGCCGCCGTGGTTCGCGCTCAGCTGTGCGCTGTTGCTGGCCGCGGCGTTCGAGCCGATGCGGGAGACCGTGAATTTCGGCCAGGTCAACGCGCTCCTGCTGGCCGTCGTGGCCGCCGACCTGCTGTTCGGCGTCGCCCGGGGGCGCCCGTGGGCGGGCGCCGCCATCGGGCTGGCCACCGCCGTCAAGCTGACCCCCGGCATCTTCGTGCTCTACCTGCTGGTGACGGGCCGGTGGCGGGCCGCGGCCACCGCGGTCGGCGCGGCGGCGGCGGCCACGGTCGTCGCCGGTGCGGTCGCCCCGGACGCGTCGCGGGAGTTCTGGACGCAGGCGCTGTGGAACACCGATCGGGTCGGGGACGTGTCGTTCGTCTCCAACCAGTCGCTGCTCGGCGTGGTCGCCCGGGTCACACCGGCCGCAGCCGTGGCCGCGCTGTGGGCCGTCCTGGTCGGGGCAGCGCTGCTCTGGTGGGGCTGGCGGGCGCGCCGCGCGGTGGCGGCCGGTGACGAGGCCGCCGGGCTCGCGCTCACCGGCGTGGTTGGCTGTCTCATCAGCCCGGTGACTTGGGTGCATCATCTGGTGTGGCTGCTGCCCGCGCTGCTGCTCGTGGTCGACGGCGCCCTGGCCCGGCCGGCCGGCGGCCGCCGGCGCACCCTGCTGGGCTTCGCGGCGCTGGCGTACGCCGTGCTGTGCAGCCGGCTGATCTGGCTCTGGCAGGACGGGGCCGGCGGCGCGGTCGCCTTCGTGGGCGCCAACGCCTACGTGTGGCTCAGCGTGGCGCTGTTCGCGCTGGTGCCGATCCGCGGGGGACCGGGTCGGCCGGACGCCGCCGGCGGCCGGGTGGACCGCCAGCCGCCTCGGTCGTCCATGATGGACCCGGCACTGTCCTGACCGACTACAGGAGGGAAACCACCATGCGCAGAAGCCATGGCCCGGTCGGCCGGGCGGGGGTCGTGGGGGCGCTGGGCGCGCTCGCCACCCTGCTCTGCGTCACGCTCACCGGCACGCCCGCGCAGGCGGCCACGACCGTCTGGGTCGCCGACGGGTACGGGCCGGGCAACACCGGCTACAACGCGGCCGAGGCGGCGATCACGACCGGCACCGTCGCGTCGCTGGCGTACCGGTGGTCGGTGGTCTCGCCCGTCGTCCGCGACGCCTGCGCCGAGCAGGCGCCGCCGCTGGTCACGGCGGACAAGGTGGTCTCCGCCGACCAGCGGGGTGTCGCGGCGTACCGGGCGGACACCGGCGCGCCGGTGTGGTCGTTCCGCTATCCGGCGCCGGCCGACACCGCCACCCCGCGGCTCGCGGTGGGCGGCCCGCGCGTGTTCGGCGCCTTCAACGGCTGCCGGTCGATCAGCGACCCCGACACCGTGCTGCGGGCGTTCCACCTGACCACCGGCGCGGTGCTGTGGACGGCGGCCCGGGACGCCCCGGCGAGCGTGCTGCTGGTCGACCGGGGCGTCGTGGTGGTGTCCGGCGGCGACGCGACGGACGTCCGGGTGACGGCGTACCGGGTCGCCGACGGCGCGGTCCTGTGGGAACGGGCCGACACGCTGCTGCCCCGGCCGGTGTCGGCGGGCGGCCGGGTGCTGCTGCGGCCGGCCGAGGGCACCGGCGCCGAGCAGGTCGACATCGTCACGGGCAAAACGCTGTGGCGCACCGTCGAGAGCTGGTCGCCGCTGGCGGCGGACGGCGCCGCGCTCTACGTGTCGGGCGCCGCCGGCGAGTTGGTCCGTACCGACGCTGCCACCGGCGCGGTGGCCTGGGCGGTCCCGGGCGCGGCCGCGCAGCTCGCGGTCGACGGCGCCCGGCTGTACGTCGCGCAGGGCACCGACCTGGTCGCCCGGGACCTGGCCGGCGGTGCCGAGTTGTGGCGGGCGTCGTTCCCGGCGCAGCTCGGCAAGCCCGTGGTGGCCGGCGGAGTGGTCTACGCGACGGTGTCCGGGCGGCTGGCCCACCCGCTGAACGCGGCGACGGGGGCGGAACTGGACGCGGACCCGCCGTACCAGGGCGCCATCGGGCACCCGACCGTGGTGAACGGCCGGCTGTACGTGACGGACGGCCGGGTTTTGGACGCGTACGCGTTGGCGTAGCGCGTAGGCGTAGCCCGTTCCTGTCGGTCGTCGGCAGTAGTGTGCCGACGATGACCGTTCCCGAGGCGCTCTCGCTGTCCCAGGCCCGGCGCGTGGCGCTGGCGGCCCAGGGCTTCGCCGACCCGGCGCCGGGCGGCACGCCCGACGTGCGGCACCTGCGCCGGGTCCTGGGGCGCATCGGCCTGCTCCAGGTCGACTCGGTCAACGTGCTGGTCCGGGCGCATTACCTGCCCCTCTACAGCCGCCTGGGGCCGTACCCGCGGGAGTTGCTGGAGCGGGCGGCGGCGCGGCGCCCGCGGGAGCTCTTCGAGTACTGGGGGCACGAGGCGTCGCTGGTGCCCGTGCGGTTGCAGCCGGCGCTGCGCTGGCGGATGGCGGCGGCGCACACCTCGGCGTGGGGCGGCATGCGGCGGATCGCGGTCGAGCAGCCCGAGCTCGTGGCCTGGGTGCTCGACGAGGTGCGCGCCCGCGGTCCGCTGACCGCCGCCGAGATCGAGCACGACGCGCCCCGCCAGACCGGCAACTGGGGGTGGAACTGGTCGGCGGTCAAGCAGGCCCTGGAGTGGCTGTTCTGGTCCGGCGAGGTGACCGCGGCGGGCCGCAACAACGCGTTCGCCCGGCTGTACGACGTCCCGGAGCGGGTCCTGCCCCCGGCCGTGCTCGCCGCCCCGACGCCGCCGCCCGCGGACGCGTACCGGGAGCTGGTGGCCGTCGCGGCGGCGGCCCTCGGGGTGGCCGCGGAGCCGGAGCTGCGCGACTACTTCCGGCTGCCGGTGCAGGGGGCGCGGACGGCGGTGGCGGAGCTGGTGGAGGCGGGCGTGCTGCGCCCGGCGCGGGTGGCCGGCTGGCGGCACCCGGCGTACCTGCACGCCGACGCCCGGCTGCCCCGCCGGGTGCGGGCCAGCGCGCTGGTCAGCCCCTTCGACCCGCTGATCTGGGAGCGGGGGCGCACCGAGCGGCTGTTCGACTTCCG
>DASQDS010000693.1:0-3684 GCA_035634075.1 Pilimelia sp.
CCGGCCCCGGCGAGCCGGTCGGTCGCGTGCTCGGCACGGCCGACGCCACCCCCCTCCAGTTCTGGACGGCCGTGGCCGAGGGCAGCTACCTCCAGCTGGACGACGTCGTGGTCACCCGCCGGGAGCTGCCCGGCCGCGAACCCGTGACGATCTCCGGGGTGGTCACCCAGGTACGGGCCCGGCACGAGGGCGCGATGTTCGACTCGGACGTGTTCGCCATCGCCGACGGCACGCTTCCCGCCCAGGTCCAGGAGGCCGCCGAGGTCACCACCACCCGGGTGGACCCGGAGGTCTACGTGCCGCCCGCCCCCGGCGCCGTGGTGCACCGGGCGCGGGGGGACGCCCGGGCGGCGGCCCTGCACTTCGACCGGATGGAACGGAAGATCCCGATCGGGACCGGCCGGGACGGCCAGCCGGCGTACCTCAACGCGGACTTCCTGGACGGGCAGCGCGGCGCGCACGTCTCGATCTCCGGCATCTCCGGCGTGGCCACCAAGACCAGCTTCGCCACGTTTCTGCTGTACTCGGTCTTCCGGTCGGGGGTGCTCGGCGGGGACGCCGTGAACGCCAAGGCACTGATCTTCAACGTCAAGGGCGAGGACCTGCTCTTCCTCGACCACCCGAATACCCGGATGGACGAGCGCACCGAGCGGGCGTACGCGGAGCTGGGCCTGCCCGTCGGCGCGTTCCCCGACGTGCGCGTGTACGCCCCGCCGCGGGCGGGCGAGTCCGCCGGCACGCCGGACGTGAGCAGCCGGCTGTCGGGGGTGGACTCGTTCTACTGGACCCTCGCGGAGTTCTGCGCCGACCGGCTGCTGCCGTACGTGTTCGCCGACGCCGACGACGAGCGGCAGCAGTACACGATGGTCGTGCACTCCGTCGCGGCGCACCTGGCCCGCGCGGCCCAGCCGGCCGACGGCGGCGTCAGCATCGACGGCACCCGGCTCGGCTCCTACCCCGACCTCGTCGACTACCTGGTCGGGCAGCTCAGCGACGACGAGACCCGGGCCGGCTGGGCCGGCAGCGCGGTCGGCCTCGGCACGGTGAACGCGTTCGCCCGCCGCCTGATCGCCAGCAAGCGGGACCTCGCCCGGCTGATCCGCGGCGACCTCGCCACCCGCCGGCCGCACTCGATCAACACGGCGGAGAGCGCCCAGGTCACCGTCGTGGACCTGCACAACCTGCCCGACCGGGCGCAGCGGTTCGTCGTCGGCGTGACGCTGCGCGACGAGTTCGGGCGCAAGGAGAAGCAGGGCACGGCCAAGCCGCTGCTGTTCGTGGTGCTGGACGAGCTGAACAAGTACGCCCCCCGCGAGGGCACCTCGCCGATCAAGGAGGTGCTGCTCGACATCGCCGAGCGGGGCCGGTCGCTCGGCGTGGTGCTCATCGGGGCGCAGCAGACCGCCAGCGAGGTGGAGCGGCGCATCGTCACGAACTCGGCGATCCGGGTGGTCGGCCGGCTGGACCCGGCCGAGGCGTCCCGCCCGGAGTACGGTGTCCTGCCGCCCGCCCAGCGCCAGCGGGCCCTGCTGGCCAAGCCGGGGACCATGTTCGTCAACCAGCCCGACATCCCCGTACCCCTGTGCCTGGAGTTTCCCTTCCCGGCGTGGGCGACCCGCGTCGCGGAGGCTGGCACGGCGCCGGCCGCGACCCTGCGCTCGATCACGCAGTCCACCGACCCGTTCGCCGTCGTGGGCTCCGGCCACGGCGGCCTGACCGACGACGACATCCCGTTCTGAGTCTTCGACCCTGCCCGGAGCCCACCATGAAGATCCTGCACACGTCCGACTGGCACGTCGGCAAGGTCCTCAAGGGCCACTCCCGGCTGACCGAGCACGTCGCGGTGCTCGCCCAGGTGGTGGACATCGCCCGGGCCGAACGCCCCGACCTGGTGCTGGTCGCCGGCGACCTCTACGACACCGCCGCCCCGGCGCCGGACGCGACCCGGGTGGTGACCCGAGCCCTGTCCGCGCTGCGCGGCACCGGCGCCGACGTGGTCGTGATCGGCGGAAACCACGACAACGGCCCGGCGCTGGACGCGCTGCGCCCCTGGGCGGACGCGGCCGGCGTCACGCTGCGCGGCACCGTGCGGGACAACCCGGCCGAGCACGTCATCGCCGGCCGGACGGCCGGCGGCGAGCCGTGGCAGGTCGCCGCGCTGCCGGTCCTGTCCCAGCGGTACGCCGTGCGGGCCACCGAGATGTACGAGCTGACCGCGGCGGAGGCCACCCAGACGTACGCCGACCACGTCGGACGGGTGCTGGCCCGGCTGACCGAGGGCTTCACCGACGCCGGCACCGTGCACCTGGTCACCGCCCACCTCACGGTGGTCGGCGCCAAGGCCGGCGGCGGCGAGCGGGACGCCCACACGGTGCTCGGGTACGCGGTGCCGGCCACCGTCTTCCCGACCGCCGCGCACTACGTGGCGCTGGGCCACCTGCACCGGGCGCAGCAGGTGCTCGGCCCGTGCCCGGTCCGGTACAGCGGCAGCCCGCTGGCGGTGGACTTCGGCGAGGAGGAGAACACCCCGTCGGTGACGCTCGTCGAGGTCACCGCGGACACCGCCGCGAAGGCCCGGGAGGTGCCGATCACCGCGGCGGGCGCGCTGCGCACGCTCCGCGGCACGCTGGACGAGCTGTCCCGGGTGGACCCCGGCGACGCCTGGCTGCGCGTCTACGTCCGCGAGCAGCCCCGCGCCGGCCTGCGCGAGCAGGTCCAGGAGCTGCTGCCCAAGGCGCTGGAGGTGCGGATCGACCCGGACCTGGCGCTGCCGGGCAAGGCCCGCACGGCGCGCCGCGCCGGCCGGTCCCCCAGCGAGTTGTTCACCGACTACCTGCGGTCCAAGGGCAACGCGGCCGACGACGGCGTGCAGGGCCTGTTCGACGAGCTGTACGAGGAGGTCTCCCGGCCATGAGACCGCTGCGGCTGGACCTGGCCGGGTTCACGGTCTTCCGCGACGAGACCACCGTGGACTTCACCGACGCGGACTTTTTCGCGCTGGTGGGGCCCACCGGCGCGGGCAAGTCCACGGTGCTCGACGCGATCTGCTTCGCCCTCTACGGCACCGTCCCCCGGTGGGGCGACCGCCGGGCCGTGGCGAACGCGCTCGCGCCGTCGGCCACCGAGGCCCGCGTGCGGCTGGTGTTCGAGTCGGCCGGCGCCCGGTACGTCGCGACGCGGGTGGTCCGGCGCGACGGCAAGGGCCGGGTGACCACGGCCAGCGCCGGGCTGGAGCAGCTCCCCGACGGCTTCGACCCGCGCCGGTTCGACACCGGTCTGACGCCGGACGACCTCGGCGACGTGCTCGCCGGCACCCCGGCCGAGATGGACGCCGCGGTGCTCGCCGCCGTCGGCCTGCCGTACGAGCAGTTCACCAGCTGCGTGGTGGTGCCGCAGGGCGAGTTCGCGGAGTTCCTGCACGCCAAGCCGGCGACCCGGCAGCAGATCCTGGTCAACCTGCTCGGCCTGAAGGTGTACGAGAAGATCCGCGAGCAGGCCACCGGGCGGGCGGCGCGGGCCGACGCCCAGCTCGCGGCCGTCGACCAGCTGCTCGCCGGCCTCACCGACTGCGACGACGAGGCGCTCGCGCTCGCCGCCGACGTGGTGGCCGCCGCCCGGGCGCTGGCCGAGGCCGTCGAGGCCGCCCTCCCCCGGCTGGCCGCCGCCCGGCAGGCCGCGGCCGAC
>DASQDS010000694.1:0-3135 GCA_035634075.1 Pilimelia sp.
CCACCGCGCCCAGCGCGTGCAGCGTGGCACGGGCGACGGCCATCGCCACGGTCGGCGGCGCGTCGGGCAGCGCGAGGCCCGTCCCGTCCGGGTGGCCCCAGCACGCCAGGTCCAACGCGAAGTCGGTGAGGTCGGCGACCGCGATCTCCGGCTGGGCCTGTGGGTGGAGCCGCTCGTGGGTGGCCGCGGACCAGCAACGGTAGACGCGGCCCGGCGCCTCCCGCCCGGCCCGCCCGGCGCGCTGGTGCGCCGCCGCGCGGGACACCGGCACGGTCACCAGGCCACCCAGGCCACGCGCGAGATCCGGCCGGGGCACCCGGCTCAGGCCGGCGTCGACGACGATCCGAACCGCCGGGACGGTGAGGCTCGTCTCGGCCACGGAGGTGGCCACGACCACCCGGCGGCGCGGACCCGGGCGCAACGCCGCGTCCTGCGTACCGGCCGGCAGCCGGCCGTGCAGCGGGACCACGTCCAGCGTCGCGGCGAGGTCGCCCAGGCGGCCCGCCACGGCGTTGATCTCACCGACGCCGGGCAGGAAGACCAGGACGTCGCCGCCGGCCTCCGCCACGGCCCGCCGGGTCGTGGCCGCGACGTGGTCGAGCAGGCGCGGGTCCACCCGCATCCCGTGCGGCGGATCGACGGGCCGCGACGGCGGGCACCACAGCACATCGACGGGATGCGCCGCCGCCGCCGCCCGGATCACCGGCGCGCCGGCCGCGGCGCCGCCCAGGCAGGCGGCCAGCCGGTCGGCCTCCGCCGTGGCCGACATCGCCAGCAGCAGCAGATCCGGTCGCAACGTCGCGCGGACGTCCACCCCGAACGCCAGGGCGAGGTCCGCGTCGAGCTGCCGCTCGTGGCACTCGTCCAGGATGACGGCGCTGACGCCGGGCAGCTCAGGGTCGGCGTGCAGCCGGGCGACGAGCAACCCGGTCGTCACCACCTCCACCCGGGTGGCGGGGCCGTGCCGGCTGTCGCCCCGCACCGAGTAGCCGACGAGCCCGCCGACCTCGTCGCCGACCAGCGCCGCCATCCGCCGGGCGGCGGCGCGCGCCGCCACCCGCCTCGGTTCGGCGACGATCACCCGGCCGGGGAAATCGCCGGCCAGCGCCAGCGGCACCAGGGTCGTCTTGCCGGACCCCGGCGGGGCGACCAGGACAGCGGCGCCGGCCTCGGTCAGGGCGGCCCGCAGCGCCGGCAGGACCGACCGCACGGGCAGGTCCGGGCCGCCGAGGGCGTCCAGGTCGGGCAGCACCCGACCAGTCTGGCGTACGCCGGCGCGGGCCCCGCCCGGGTGGCGGCTCAGCAGTTGAGCGACGGCGGGGGCGGGACCTCGGAGAACACCAGGTAGTCCACCGCGAAGGGCGCCCGCCCGGGCGGTTGCCGCACCGTCAGGTACAGCCGGTGCACGCCGTCCGGGATCGGGACGCCGAACGCCCACTGCTTGATGCTGCCGCCGAGGTTCGCCCGAATCGGGATGCTCTGCTGCGGCGTGCCCCACGGCCGGCCGAGGCGGACCTCCAGCGTCGCCACGACCGTGCCGGACGCCTCGGGGCTGATGAAGCACACGAGCGTGAACCGCGCCCGCTCCAGCCGGACCCCGTCGTAGCGCAGCCGGTCGCCATCGGAGAGCCCGGCCACCACGGGGGTCGTGCCCGGGGGCGGCCCGGGGCTGATCCGGGTGCCGCGCTGCGCCGAGTACGACTCCGCCTCCAGCCGCCTCACCACGAGCGGCGCCGTGCTCTCGGCGGCGCCGGCCGGGGCGGGCGCGGCCAGCGCTGTCGCCAGCATGGTGGCGGCCGCCAGCAGGGCCGAGCCGCGCCGGAGCGCGCTGGTGGGCTGGTCTGTCCAACGCCGGCCGGTGATCCGCATCGGTTCGCTCCCTGGGTGGTCGGCAGGTCGATCGGCGCCAGTCTATTGAGGAATCCGGCGCTACGCCATCGTGATGGCGCCGCCGGTCACCCGGACCGCGACCGGCGCCGCCGACGTCCAGCGGACATTCACCGGTGGCCGCCCGATCCCCATGCCGACAGGGTCCACTTGCGGACACTCCGGCTGATGCGGTTCCTCGTACGCTGTCGCCGGTTTCAGCCGGCGCGGGACGGCACCGGACTGAAGGGTGGAAGATGCCGGACGCAGCCGGGGATCTCCTCACGGGACTGTGCCACGACCTGGGCGCGCTGCGGGCCGGGGCCGGCGGGCCCAGCCTGCGGGTGCTCGCGGCGCAGGTGGGCCTGGGCAAGAGCCAGCTCGGGGCGATCCTGCGGGGCCAGGTCCGCGCCATCCCGGACTGGTCGGTCGTCCGCGGCGTGGTGGCGGCCTGTCACCGGTACGCCCGCGAGAGCGGCCGGGTCGGCCCGCTGCCCCACGGCGGCGGCCTGGAGGAATACTGGCGACCGCGGTACGCCGCCGTGGAGCACCTGCTGAGCCAACCCCGGGCGCCCGCGGTCCCGCCCCGGGCGGACGCCTTCGCGCCGGTCGTGCCCCGGCAACTGCCGCCGCCGGTGCGCCGGTTCGTCGGCCGGCGGGCCGAGCTGGCGGCGCTGGCCGGGGCGGCGGGCCCCGTCGTGCTGAGCGGCGCCGCCGGCGTCGGCAAGACGGCGCTCGCCGTGTCCTGGGCGCACCGGGTGGCGGCGAGGTTCCCCGACGGGCAGCTGTACGTGAACCTGCGCGGCTTCGACCCGGCCGGCGCGGCGCTGACCGCGGCCGAGGCGGTGCGCGGCTTCCTCGACGCGTTCGCCGTCCCGCCGCACCGGGTGCCGGCGGGCCGGGACGCCCAGGTGGGCCTCTACCGCAGCCTGCTGGCCGACCGCCGGGTCCTGGTCGTGCTGGACAACGCCCGCGACGCCGAGCAGGTGCGCCCGCTGCTGCCCGGCTCGCCGGGCTGCCTGGCGGTCGTCACCAGCCGCGGCCGGCTCGCCGGCCTCGTGGCCACGGAGGGCGCCGAGCCGCTGTGGCTGGACCTGCTCAGCCCGGCCGAGGCGACGGAGCTGCTGGCCAGCCGCGTCGGCGCGGACCGGTTGGCGGCCGAGCGGGCCGCGGCGACCCGGCTCGTGGCCGCCTGCGCGCGGCTGCCGTGGGCGCTGTGCGTCGTCGCCGGCCGGGCGGCCGTCCAGCCGGCCCGCGCGCTGGCCGCGC
>DASQDS010000695.1:0-10945 GCA_035634075.1 Pilimelia sp.
CGAGCCCGGCAAGGGCGACCGGGCGCGCCGGGCCGCGGAGCCGCGGCTGGCCGCCGCCCGGCTGCCGGCCGCCGCCCGCTTCGTCGGCCTCGTGGAGGGGCACGACGCCGCCCTGGGCCGGCGCGCCGACGTCGTGGTGACGGACGGGTTCACCGGGAACGTCCTGCTCAAGGGCATCGAAGGGGCGTACGCGATGGCCGGCGGCCGCAGCACCGCCGCCCGGGCGGCCGTCCTGCTCGGCGTCCCCGGGATCGTGATCGTCTGCCACGGGGCCGCCGCCGGCGCCGACGTGGCCTCCGGCATCGCCCTGGCCGCCGCGTTGCATCGCCGCGCGGTCGCCCCGGCTCTGGCCACACTGCTGCTGTCGGACCTCGCCGCTGGCGAGGACGCCGCCGAGGAGGCGCCCGAATGACTGACCGCAACGATCGTCGACGCCCGCCGGTGACCCACCTGGAGGCCGCGTTCGGGGTGGCCCTGGATCCGGAGCTGCTCCAGCGGGCGCTGACCCATCGCTCGTACGCGTACGAGAACGGCGGCCTGCCCACCAACGAGCGGCTGGAGTTCCTCGGCGACTCCGTGCTCGGCGTGGTGATCACGACGGCGCTCTTCCACAACCACCCCGACCTGCCGGAGGGGCAGCTCGCCAAGCTGCGCGCGAGCGTAGTCAACATGCGGGCGCTGGCGGACGTCGCCCGCCAGCTCGGCCCGTTCGGCATCGGCCCGTACCTGCTGCTGGGCAAGGGCGAAGAGAGCACCGGCGGGCGGGACAAGGCGAGCATCCTGGCGGACACGCTCGAGGCGTTGCTCGGGGCCATCTACCTGCAGTACGGGCTGGAGACGGCGGCCGTCGTGATCCACAAGCTGTTCGACCCGCTGATGGCCGAGTCCGCCGGCCGGGGCGCGGCGCTGGACTGGAAGACCAGCCTCCAGGAGCTCACCGCGGCGCTCGGGCTCGGCGTGCCGGAGTACCGGATCGACGAGGCGGGCCCGGACCACGCCAAGACCTTCACGGCCTGGGTGGTCGTGGCCGGCGCCCGGTACGGGGGGTCGGACGGGCGCAGCAAGAAGGAGGCGGAGCAGCGGGCGGCCGAGGCGGCCTGGCGGGAACTCTCCGAGCGCCAGCCGGCCGGCGGGCCGGCGGCGGGGGTCTGAGGCCGGCATGCCCGAGCTGCCCGAGGTGGAGACCGTCCGGCAGGGCCTGGCCCGCTGGGTGCCCGGCCGCCGGATCGCGGCCGTCGAGGTGCGGCATCCCCGGGCCGTGCGCCGCCACGCGCCGGGCGCGGACCACTTCGCCGCCGTGCTCGCCGGCCGCACGGTCACCGCCGTGCGCCGCCGGGGCAAGTACCTGTGGCTGCCGCTGGACAGCGACGACGCGGTGGTCGGGCACCTCGGCATGTCGGGCCAGCTACTGCTGCAACCGGACGCCGCGCCGGACGGCCCGCACCTGCGGATCCGGTTCACCTTCGCCGACGGCGGGCCGCAGTTGCGGTTCGTCGACCAGCGCACGTTCGGCGGGCTGGCCGTCTCGCCCGGCGGCGCGGAGCTGCCCGGTGAGATCGCGCACATCGCCCGGGACCCGTTCGACCCCCTCTTCGACGACGCCGCGTTCGTGGTGGGGCTGCGGGCCAAGCGGACCGAGGTGAAGCGGGCACTGCTGGACCAGACGCTGATCTCCGGCGTGGGCAACATCTACGCCGACGAGGCGCTGTGGCGGGCCGGCCTGCACGGCGCCCGACCGACCGGGGCGCTGACCCGGCCGGCGGCGGGCCGGCTGCTGGCGCACGTGCGCGACGTGCTGGGCGAGGCCATCGTGGCGGGCGGCACGAGCTTCGACTCGCTGTACGTGAACGTGAACGGGGAGAGCGGCTACTTCGACCGGTCGCTGAACGTCTACGGCCGCGAGGGGCTGCCCTGCCGGCGCTGCGGCGCGCCGATCCGCCGGGAGGCGTTCATGAACCGGTCGTCGTTCTCCTGCCCGCGCTGCCAGCCGCGCGCCCGCCCGCCCCGGCCGGCCGGGTAGCGGCCCGCCCCCTACTCGAAGTCGCCGCCGAAGTCCCCGACGTCGCCGCCCATGGCGTCGCCGGCCTCGTCCACCGCCTCGCCGAGGATCATGCCGCCGAGCAGCCCGCCGGCCGCCCCGGCGGCCACTGCCCCGGCCCCGAACCCGTGCCCGCCGCGCTTGCCGTGCCCGCCGTGCCCGCCGAACCCAGGCCCGCCGAGACCGTGCCCGCCGAGACCGTGCCCGCCGTGCCCGCCCAGGAGGCTGGCGTGGCGCCCGGCCGCCTCGCGCACCCACCCGTCGACCACGGTCGCCCAGTCGGTCCCGTCGACCCCCGCGTGGTCCACCCGGAAGCGCCCGTACGCGTCGTGGCCGCCGGTGAACAGGCCGCCGCGCTTGTCGAACTCCAGGATCACGTCCAGGCCCTGCGGTGAGGCGACGAAGGTCACCTCCACCTCCCGGACGCTCGCCGCGTACTGCGGCGCCGCGTAGAACTCGATCTCCTGATAGAACGGCAGCGTCTGCGCCACCCCGGCGATCCGGCCGCGCTCCAGGTCCGCGTTCTTGAAGCGGAAGCCCAACCGGGCGAACGCGTCCAGGATCGCCTCCTGCGCCGGCAGCGGGTGCACCGACACCGGGTCCAGGTCGCCCTTGTCGACCGCCTTGGCGACCGCCAGCTCCGTGCGCAGCCCCATCGTCATGCCGCGCAGCCGCTGGCCGTACACGTCGGTGATCGGCGTCTCCCACGGCACCGGGAAGCTGAACGGCAGTGTCCGCCGCTCGCCGGCGGCGAGGGCGAAGGCGCCGGCCACGGGCACCCGGTGGAACTCGACCGTGGCGTCGTACTCGCTGTCGCCGCCCTCGACCTCGACCCGCGTCACGAGGCCGAGCACCACCCGCTCGATGGCGACGTCGTGGTCGCCGCCCTGGACGTGGACCTGACCGTCCAGCGTCAGGCCCGGCCGGGTGTTGGGGTTGCCCAGCACCGTGTCCACCGACGGGCCGCCGACCCCGAACGCCCGCATCATCTTCTTGAACACCACTGCCGTGTCTCCTCTCACCGGTTCACCGCGCCTCCCGGCACGGTAGCCGCCACTGGCTGAGTGGTCCCTGAAAGGCGCGCCGTCAGCAGTGTTGCCGCCAGGCGTCCAGGGTCGCCCGCTTGCGCATCGCGGCGAAGCCCCAGCGCCGCGCCGGGCCGCAGAACGCGCCCGGGGGCAGGTCGTACTCGGCGGCGAACACCGGCTTGCGGGCGGCCGTGAACGGCGCCAGCTTGCCGCACTCGGCGTACCGGAAGCACTCCTCCACCACCGCGAAGTCGAAGTCCGGCGCCAGCGCCGCGGCCTGGTCCAGGTCGTTCTTGAGCCCGACGGCCAGGCCGAGGGAGTGCGCCAGCGCGGCCACCCGGCGGTTGAAGCGCAGCTGGTCGCCGGCGGTGAGCGGGAAGCCGGTGACGTTCGCGTAGCCGTCCACGTTGTCCGCCTCGACGGCGTCGAAGCCCTTCTGCCGGCACAGCCGCAGCCGGTCCCGCAGCACCGGCGCCAGGACCTGCCACTGCCGCACGTCCAGCCAGCGCTCCCCGGCCCAGCCGTTCGGCCGGCCGAGGACGGCCGCCGGGAAGCGCGCCGCGTCCGGGCGGAAGTCCTCGTACGCGCCGGCGCTGAGGTAGCAGATCGCCCGCCGGCCGGCGGCGTGCAGCCGGGCGACCGCCGCGGCGGGGGTGTCGAACGCGTCGAGCTCGTAGACGTCCGCGTCGACGCCGAGGTCCAGCGGCCCGGTGAGCTGCCACTGCCAGGTCAGCCCCGGGCGCGGCGTCCACCACTGTGGAGCCGCCCGCTCGGCCGCGCACCCGGCGACCGCGGCCACGCCGAGGGCGCACAGGAGGCCGCCGAGCAGGGCGCGTGCGCGGGTCACCGGTAGCTGCGCGGGTCCAGGAGGGCCGCGGCCGCGATGACCAGGCCGAGGGCGTACACGGTGGACAGCACCAGCACCAGCGTCGGCAGCAGCCAGCCCTCGGCGAGCCCGGGCGCCGGGTCGGTCGGCGCGCCGCCGCGGCCGGCCAGGGCGCCGACGGTCAGCCCGACGGGCGCGACCGCCACCAGCGCGGCGGTGGCCAGCCAGCGGCGGGTGGCCAGCAGCAGCACGACCGTGAAGACGCCGGCCAGCAGGACGCCGGCGGCCACCGCCAGCACCGCCCCGCGCACGCCAGGCTGGGCGGAGAGGCCCAACGGCAGCCGGTACGCGGACGCGCCGAGCGCCAGGCCCAGCGCCAGCGGTACGCACAGGGCGGCGATCGTCGCCGCCGCGCCCCGGCGCAGGTGCCGCCGGTACGCGCCCCGGTCGTCGTAGGCGTCCAGACCCGCCGCGACGCGGGCGGTGTGCCAGCCCACGAAAAGCTCCATCATCGGCACCGCGGCGAGCAGCGGCAGCGCGGCCGGCGGGGGGCCGGAACCGCCCGGCTCCGCCCGCCATACCACGACGAAGGCCAGGGCCTGGCCCAGGCCGATCACGAGGTACGCCAGCGCGCGGGCCGCGTCGGCGGCGCGCACCCGGTGGCCGGTGCCCGTCGCGCGCCTCGCCACGTGCCGGTAGGCGCGGCCCAGGATCAGCGCCAGCGTGGCCAGCAGGGCCACCTCGACCGGCACCCGCCAGCCGGCGGGCCACCACCCGCCGACGGCCAGCACCGAGACCAGCCAGGACGGCATGGTCCACGCCAGCACGGCCGCCTCCGCCCTGGTGACCAGGGCGGCCGCCACGGCCGCGAAGTACGCCAGCTCGGCCAGGCTCACCACGTACGCCAGGCCCCGGTCCGGCCCGACCAGCGCGGCCGGCGCCATGGCCAGCACCGCCGACCAGGCGCCGGCCAGCCCGAGGAAGCCGACGGCGAGCACACGCGTGCCGGCGCCGGGGCCGCGGTGGGCGCCGACCAGGTGCGCCAGGTACGCCAGGGCCTGCGCGCCGGACCAGCCCACCACCAGCGCGGCCGCCGGGGCGGGCCAGTCCACCCGGCCGAGCGGCCCGGCGACCGCCGCGGCCAGCAGCACCGGCGTGAGGTACAGCGCGGAGCGCAGCAGCGCCTGCCGGATGTACGGGTCCGGCCGGCCGGTCGCCGCCCCGCCGGCCGCCAGCCGGGCCAGCTGGTGGCCGCGGTCGCCGTCCAGGTGCGACAGCACGGCCTCGCCCAACGCGAAGACGCTCGGGAACCCGTACTGCTGCTGCGCCACCCTGTCGTTGACGCCGGTGGCCTCAATGGCCGCGACCAGCTCGTCGACGTCCACGACCCGCAGGCAGTCCGCGGCCATCCGCGCTGCCAGCAGGTCGAGCTCCCCGCCGGCGCGCCGACCGATCGGCGGGGCGGTCACGTGGGGGCCAGGGCGATCGTCGGGTCGGCGGCGGGCAGCCGGTCCACCACCGGCAGCCGGACCGGGGCGGTGGCGGCCACCTCGCCGTACAGGTCGTCGTACGCGGCGAGCATGTGCGGCAGCGTGTAGCGGGCCAGGGCCCGTGCGCGGGCGGCCTCGCCGAGCCGGGCCCGCTCCGCCGGGTCGCGCAGCAGGCGCACGCAGCCGGCCGCGAACGCCGCCGGGTCGCCCGGCGGCACCACGACGCCCGCGTCGCCCACCGTTTCGGCGACCCCGCCGACGTCGGTGCTGACGGTGGCCCGGCCGCACATCATCGCCTCGATCACCGTGTACGGCATGCCCTCGGAGATGCTCGACAGCGCCACGAGGGAGCCCGTGGCGTACGCCTCCCGGCTGCTCGCCACCGGCCCGGCGAACTCCACCACCTCCCGCAGGCCGAGCGAGTCGACCAGCGCGTGGCAGCTGCGGGCGTAGTCGGCGCCGGTCGCCGGCACGGGCCCGGCCAGCCGCAGGCGGGCCCCCGGGACCTCGCGCCGGACGGTGTCGAACGCCCGGACCAGGGTGTGCAGGTCCTTCAGCGGGTCGATCCGCCCCACCCAGACGACCGTGGGGTCGGCCGGCTCGCCGGCCAGGGCGGGGTAGGCGTCCGGCGCGACGCCGTTGGGCACCACCCGCACCCGCGCCGGTTCGGCGCCGTGCCGCAGCTCCCACCGGCGGTTGAAGTCGCTCACCGACGACACCACCGCCGCCTCCGCGTAGCCCAGCCGGGCCAGGGCCCGGTAGAACCGCAGCATCACCGCCTTCACGGCCACCGGCAGGCTGTCGCCGTACTCCAGGTAGCGCTCCCGCAGGTAGCTGCCGTGCTCGGTCAGCAGGTACGGGGTGCCGGTCCGCCACTTGGCCGCCAGCGCGACCAGCAGCGGCAGCCCGGCGGCCACGGGGTGGCAGGCGTCCACCGGTGGCAGCCGGTGCGCCAGCGGGCGGACGGCGTGCTCCAGCAGAACCGCCGCGTCGCGGGCGTCCCGCAGGGACAGCCGGGGCAGCGGCAGCCGGACGTCGCCCCCGGCCACCCGGCTGGCCTGCCACGCGTCGACGAGCACCTCGGCCAGCGGCACGTCGTGCAGGGGGTGCGCCCCGCCGGCCGCCTGCTGGGCGAGCTGCCGGAGCCCGCCGGCGAACAGCCCGGCGGCCTTCGGCCCGTCGTCCAGCAGCCCCCGGCAGAGCGGCACGGCCGCAGCCGTGCCGCTCCGCCGGTGCCGGCCCCGCGCCACCCAGCCGGTGGCCGGGCGGGCGCGATCCCAGACCGGCACGGTCCGCACCGCCGCCACGTTGGGCGGCAGCTCGTACGCCGCCCGCTGGCCGCCGGCGTAGGCGGTGATGGCGACCAGTTGGAACGCGTGCCGGTCCAGGCCCGTCAGGAGCTGCTGACACCAGGTGCTGACGCCGCCGGCGACGTACGGGTACGTGCCCTCGGTGATGAGCGCGATCCGCATGTCCGGCTCAGGCGGCGGGCAGGCGGAGCAGCAGCCGTGCCCCGGCACCGACCGACGTCCAGGCGGAGCGCCCGGTCCCGTACGCCGCGCCGTACGGCCCGGTGACCAACTCGATGCCGAGCAGACTCAGCGTCACCACGTCCGTGCCGGCGGGCGCCGACGCCGGCACGTGCAGCGCCGCGGTGGAGCGGTTGACGATCGTCACGCGCCGCCCGGTGAGGTACGCCTCGACCCGGCCGGCGGCGACCGCCGCCCGCCAGGCGTCGGCGCGTCGCAGCTCCTCGGCGACCGCCGCCATCCGCGGGTTCACCAGCGGCGTGTTGGCCGCGAACAGCTCCCGGTAGCGGGTGAGCACCTGGTCCAGCACCGGGTACAGGATGCGGTCCTCGGCGATGTTCGACTGGTGCGCGTAGTGCGGCCGGGGGTCGCTGGCGACGACGTGGCTGAGCGCGATGCGCGCCTCGATCGGCACGATGTAGTCGTTGAACGCCTCCGGGCCGGCGAGCGGTCGGATGCACGTGCTGGTGGACGGGTTGGCCGTGCAGATGCCGCTGCCGCCGTCCGCCTGGCTGGTGTAGATCCAGTTGTACTCGTCGACCTCCTCCGCCCGCGTCGCCACGTTGTAGAAGATGTTCATCGGGTGCCGGGGTACCGTGCGGGCCGGGCCGACCAGGCGGGTGGCCGGGTCGCGGGAGGCATCGGCGGCGACGACGCGCACGCCGGTGTCCCGCATCGCCGGGCCGAGGTGCGGGTTGTCGACCGGCATCTGCGGCAGCGAACGCAGCCCCGAGTGCTCCCCGGTGACCAGCTCCTGCGCGTCGATCGTCAGGCCCTTCTGCCGGGCGAAGGCCACGTTCTGGTTGATCTGCGACTCGATCTCGGCCTCGCTGACGTAGCGCACCGCGCCCGTGGTCGGGTCGGTCGCGCACCGCCACGGCGATACCGTGAAGTCCTGCACGCAGCCCAGGTGCGGGTGGCTGTAGGTGTGGTTGAGCCAGCGCAGGTCCGCCTTGCGGGCGAGCAGCGCGGCGGTCAGCGGGTCGGCCGCGCCGGCGTCCACCGAGCCCTGGCCGTTGAACGCCATCTCCAGCTTGATGCCCGCCGAGCGCTGCCAGGCCACCAGGGCGTCCACGTCCGCGGCGGTCATCCTGATGGGCGCGTTGTACGGCGTCACGGACGGGTCCCGGTTGGGGTTGCAGTCGTCGCCGACGGTGCAGTTCGCCTGCTGGTGCCAGCGGTCGTCGGGCAGGAAGACGTCGTCGACGTGCACGCTGAAGAAGTTGCGCCACTGCCCCAGGTGCACGCCGCGGGTCAGCCACTCGACGATGCCGTGGGCCAGCACGCGGGCGTGGTTCTGGTACTGGTTGAGCGAGATCGTCAGCACCATCTCCTCGCGGCCGTCGTGCGCGTACACGCCGAGCACGGAGCCGGGGGCGGCGTCGCCAGGGACGGGCACGGTGACCATCGGGGTGTACGTCACGCCCGGCGCCGGCGAGGCCAGCGCGGCGAAGCTCTCCGCGACGGTGTTGTCGACGTCGTCCAGCCGGACCGCGCCGGCGAGGTGGCCGAACCCGGCGGACTTGGCGGCGGCGGTCACGCTCGCCGTCATCCCGTCCACCGTCCCGCTCCACCGGGCGTAGTCCAGCCCGACGCCGGGGTGCGCCCAGGTGTACGCGAGCAGCCGGCGGATCTTGAACCGCTGCTCGAAGGCGTCCAGCGCCGCCAGCTCCGCCGCCGGCAGGGCCCCCTCCTGCGGCAGCACGACGGCCTGGTACTTGGCGCGCGGTGCGCCGCCGACGGTGTCGGCGAGGTACCCGGCCGTGATCGTCGGCCGGTCCGCGCGCCGGGTGTCGACCACCTCGAACGGCACGCCCTCCCGGCTGAACTGGGCGGTGACGGCCTCCACGTTGGCGCGACCGTCGGTCACCACCAGCACCTTGAGGTCGATGCGGGCGTCCGCGGCGTACGCGCGGGCGGGGGTGGCGGCGGCGCCGAGGACGAGGGCGACGACGGCCACCGCGACGGTCAACAGCCGGCGGGCCCGCGGGGGTCTGGATATCGCGTACTCAGGGGACATGGGGACTCCTGTCTGGTCGCCGGGGCACCTCGGGGCACCGGCTGGGGGAGGGACGGCTGGCGGGCAGTCAGCTGTGGTGCTGGACGGCGGCCCACGCGGAGCCGACGATGTCGTCGAGATCCCGGCTGGCGGACCAGCCGAGCACCTCCGTGGCGCGGTTGGCGGCGGCGACGACGCTCGGGGGGTCGCCCTGTCGGGCGGGGGCGGGCTCGACCGGCAGCGGCCGGCCGGTGGTGCGGCGGACGGCGTCGACCATCTCGAGCACCGACACCCCGGTGCCCCGGCCGATGTTGATGGTCTCCGCGTCGATCCGCCCGGCGCGCAGCGCCGCCGCGGCGGCGACGTGGGCGGCGGCGATGTCGGCGACGTGGACGTAGTCGCGGATGCAGCTGCCGTCGCGGGTGGGGTGGTCGAGCCCGTACACCTGCGCCGGCCGGCCGTCGGCGGCGGCGCGCAGCAGGCGCGGCACCAGGTTCGTCTGGCCCACGTCGGCCAGGTTGGGGGCGCCCGCCCCGGCCACGTTGAAGTACCGCAGGGCGGCGAAGCGCAGGCCGCTGGCCGCGGCGGCGTCGCGCAGCATCCACTCGCCGGCCAGCTTGGTCCGGCCGTACGCGTTGCTCGGGGCCGTCGCGCTCGTCTCGTCCACCCGGCCGCTGGGGGTGGGCGCGTAGACGGCGGCGCTGGAGGAGAACACGACGTCCCGGGCGCCGTGCGCGGCGGCCGCGCCGAGGACGGTGCGCAGTCCGTTCAGGTTGTCGCGGTAGTAGGTCAGGGGTTCCGCCACGGACTCGGCGACGTCCTTGCGCGCCGCGAGGTGGATGACGCCGGTGACCGCGTACTGTCGGACCGCGTTGGTCACCTCGGCCGCGTCCCGGACGTCGGCCTTGACCAGCGGGACATCGTCGGGCACGCGGGCGGCCAGGCCCGTGGCGAGGTTGTCGAGGACGACGGCCGGTTCGCCGGCCGATCGAAGAGCGTGGACCACGTGCGCGCCGATGTAGCCGGCGCCTCCGGTTACGAGCCATGTCACGTCTCACGCAACGACCAAGGAGCCCCGCGATCCGGGGCTTGTCACTTAGGTGACACCAAGATCGACCGAAAGGTCAGACTTGTCCGGATTGTCGAACCGACCGTGTCAGCGCGAACCGAACATCTGAGTCCAGATCGGCGTGCTCCCGTCGTAGACGAGCCCGACCCCGGTCGCCCGGGCGTCGCAGTTGAGGATGTTGCGCCGGTGCCCCGGGCTGTTCAGCCACGCCTGCATGACATCGGCCGGCGTGCGCTGACCCTTTGCGATGTTCTCGCCGATCGGCTGGGCGTACCCGGCCGCTTTCGCGCGGTCCCACGGCGAGCGGCCGTCGAGGCTGTCGTGCGCGAAGTAGTTGCGCCGCGCCATGTCCTTGCTGTGCCCGCGGGCCGCTGTGCGCAGCCGCTCGTCGGTGCGCACCGCACGGCAGCCGGCCGCCACCCGCGCCTTGTTGACCAGCGTGGTGACCTGGTCCTCCCGGGCGACAGTCGCGCTGCGGGCCTTGGTGGGGGAGGGCTTGGCGCGCTCCACGGCGGGCGCGCTGGTAGCCGGTGCCGCCGCGGCGGCCGACGTCGGTGCCGCCGAGGTGGGTGCCGCCGCCAGGGGGGAAGCCGGGCCGACGCCGGCCACGGGGGCGGTCGGGGGCGGGCTGGCCGCGGCTGTGGACGGGTCCGCCGGTGCGGGCGCCCCGACGCCGTTCGGGAGCTGGGCGCCGGCGGTGTCGCGCGGGTTGGCCAGGGTCGGGGAGAGCAGGAACGCCCCGACGCCGAACGTCACCAGCAGCGCGGCGACCAGCGCGGCCAGGCCGATCGGGCCGGGCAGGCGGGTGCCGGTGCGGTGCGGTTCGGCAACCGGCACTGCCGTGACCACGTCGCCGGGCGGCTGCGACTCAACCGGCCCGGGCCAGGGACCGTGGCCCACGGGTCGGTAGGCGTCGGGCCGCGGCCGGTAGGTGTCCGCGTGGGGTTGGTGGGCGTCGGCCCGCGG
>DASQDS010000696.1:0-28233 GCA_035634075.1 Pilimelia sp.
CGGCAGGTCGGCGAACCGCGCGTGCCGGACGCCGCCCGGCCGGGCCACCAGCAGCCGCACCTCGTCGCGGTGCAGCCCGCGCGACTCCGGCGGCTCGGTCGCCTCGCTGCCCGGCGGCGGGGCGAACCGGAGGCCGGTCACCGGGTCACCGCCGCCGGCGCCGCCCGCAGGTCGGCCGCGCGGTAGCGGCCACTGGGCAGGTCGCCCTCGACGAGGCGCAGGAACGCCGGGACCACCGTGTCGGGCTGCGGGCGGTCGCTGATGTCCTCGCCCGGGAACGCCGCCTGGTGCATCGCGGTCCGCAGGTCCCCCGGGTCGACGGCGTAGACCCGCAGGTCCGGCAGCTCGACGGCCAGCACCGCCGTCAGCGCCTCCAGCGCCGCCTTGGCCGAGCCGTAACCGCCCCAGCCCGCGTACGCCTCGACCGCCGCGTCGGAGCTGACGTTGACCAGCCGGCCACCGGTGCGGCGCAGCGGCGGGAGGAGGAGCTGGAGCATCGCCAGCGGCGCCAGGGCGTTCACGGCGTACACCTGCTCGAGCGCGTCGAGCGGGTGCTCGGCGAGCGCCGGGAGGGGGCTGGGGCCGAGGAGGCTCGCGTTGTTGACCAGGAGGTCCAGCCGGCCGGCCCGCGCGACGGCGGCGGCGAGCGCCCGCCGGTGTGCCGGGTCGGCCACGTCGCCGGGCAGGGCGGTGACCTGGGTGGTCCGGGACAGCTCGGCCGCCGTCGCGGCGAGCGGGTCGGGGTCGCGGGCGTCGATGATCAGGTGCCAGCCGCGCCCGGCGAGCGCAGCCGCGAGCGCGCGGCCTAGGCCGCGCGAGGCGCCGGTAATGACGGCGACAGGGGATGTCGTGGAAGTCATGGGCAGCAGGTTGCTCCCTGAAGCCGGGTTGAGGTCAAGCGTCGGCGGTGTGGGTCATGATGGACCGGTCATCGGGGAGGGAGCGGCTCATGATCGGCACGCTGCGGAACGTCGTCCTGGACGCCCGCGACATCGCCGGGCTCAGTGCCTTCTACACGGGGTTCGCCGGCTGGCGGCAGGAGTACGCCGACGACGAGTGGGTCACGCTGCGCACGGTCGACGGCTGGCGGATCGGCCTCCAGGCCGCCCCGGCGCACGTACCGCCGCGGTGGTCGGACCCGGCCCGTCCGCCGCAGGGCCACCTGGACCTGCGGGTGCCGGATCTGGACGCCGCCAGCGCGCGGGCCGTGGAGCTGGGCGCGGTCCGCCTGCGGACCACCGGGACCAGGCACACGCTTGCCGACCCGGCCGGCCACCCGTTCGACCTGTGCGGCATGCCTGGCGACCCGCGGACCACGCTGGCGGGGGTCACGCTCGACTGCCCGGACCCGACGGCGCTGAGCGCGTTCTACGCCGAGCTGCTCGGCGGGCCGGTCAGCCACGCGGCCGACGGGCTGGCGACGGTCGGCACCGAGGGCGGTCGGCCGGTGCGCTTCCAGCGGGTGGCGGCGTACACGCCGCCACGCTGGCTGGACCCGGCCGCCCCGCAGCAGCTGCATCTCTGCATTGCCGTGGCGGACATCGGGGCGGCCGAGCCGGCGGCGCTGGCGGTCGGGGCCTCCCCGCTGCCCGGCGACGGCGAGAACTGGCGGGTCTACGCCGACCCCGCCGGCAAGCCGTTCTGCCTCGTCTGGGGCGTGGCGTAGCGCTTTCCCGTCGACTCGGCACCGAGGAATAGTTGGGAGTCCCACCAAATAGGCGGCGCCGGCGGCGCCGCACCGGCGTGGGCGCCCCGAAGCCGGCCGCAATTGCCGGCGAATCGTCGTGGCTGCCGATTGGCCGCCCGGCGCCGCCGATTGACGAACGGACCGCGATTCCGCCCGGGCCGAGCCGGGCCGCCGGGCGGCGACGGGCCACGCGGCCGCCATCCGCCCCGCCTGGGCGTCGTGGCCGGGCGCTGGGCCGGAACGGTTTCCGGCGGCCACGCCGCCGGCCCTGGCGGTGGTGGCCGGAGAGGGCGGTTCCCCGCCGTCCGCACTGCCGGTGATCAATGTCGAAACCGAATCGACGATGGCGGGCGACGGATATCCACATCGCCGGCTGCGGACCGGCGCACCCGTTCCGCCGCCGAATGGGAAGGCCGCATGGTCGGCGCCCCCTGCAATGGGCGGCCCGGCCGCTATCGACGGCAATTTTACCGCTGCGGCCAGGGAAATCCGTATGGCATTTCGCGGGCCGGCCGCCGAACAATGGCGAATCGCGGTCGCCGCGAGGCGGGGCGAATGGCGACCCGGCGGGCGTGCGGACAGGCCGCACCCTGGTGGTTGGGCGCCCGGGCGGCCGGGGTCCGGCCGGCGGTGGCAGAGCGCGCCGGCAACCGCTTCCGGAAGACGCTTTCCCGCTGGTGAGCGAAGATGGGTGGCGGTCGGCGGAGCGCCCTCGCGGCCGGCTGATCGCCGGTCGGCGACAGGTACCGCCGGCCCGCACCGGCCGCCGGCGGGCACCCCGGACCCGCCCGCCCTGGCCCCGTCCGAATTTCGGGAGGGCTCGCCGACCTACCGCGGCCTGCCCGGACCAGCTAACGTTCGACGGACGTCAATTATCCGTCGCTGCGCCACCCCCTCAGCGACGCCACCAATTTCGGAGGTCTGCGTGAAGATGCAACGCCGTAGCATCCTGATGCTCGGAGCGGCGGGCGTCGCCGCAAGCGGCCTTACCGCACCTGAGGCGGCCGCAGCCGCCGGTTCTCGGTCGGCCACCGAGACGCTGTACCTGTCCGGCCGGGACAAGGACCGGACGGTCGACTGGGAATTCAAGGTCGACAGCGGTCGGAACAGCGGTGTGTGGTCCACGATCCCCGTTCCCGCCAACTGGGAATTTCATGGCTTTGGCACGTACACCTGGGGCTGGAACCTGGTGCCCGAGGAGATCGGCCACTACCGCCGCCAGTTCACCGTCCCGGCGGGCTGGCGCGGCAAGCGGACGTACATCGTCTTCGAGGGTTCCATGACCGACACCGAGGTGTGGGTCAACGGCCAGTCGGCCGGGGCGAAGCACCAGGGCGGGTTCTACCGCTTCCGGTACGACATCACCGACCTGTTGACCTACGGCGGCGACAACCTGCTGGAGGTGACGGTCAGCAAGGACTCCACCGACGCCTCCATCAACCGGGCCGAGCGGCAGGGCGACTACTGGAACTTCGGCGGCATCTACCGGCCGGTGTACCTGGAGGCCTTCCCGGCCGAGTTCATCGACCGGCTGGCCGTGGACGCGCGGGCGGACGGGACCTTCTCCGTCGACGCGTACCTGGGCGGCGTCACCACCGCCGACACCGTCGTCGCGCAGCTGCGGCGGCTGAACGGCGACCCGGTGGGTGCGCCGTTCGCCGCCCGGATCACGCCGGGCACCACCCAGGCGACCCTGCGCACGACGGCGCGCCGGCCCCGGCTGTGGACGGCGGAGACGCCCAACCTGTACCAGGTTGACGTGCGGCTCTACGCCGGCCGCCGGGAGGTGCACCGCACCGGCACCCGGTTCGGCTTCCGCACCATCGAGGTGCGCGTCGGCGACGGCGTCTACGTCAACGGCCAGAAGGTCGTCCTCAAGGGCGCCAACCGGCACGTCATCTGGCCGGACTCCGGCCGCGCCACCAGCCCGAAGATCAGCCGTGACGACGTTCTGCTCATCAAGGAGATGAACATGAACTCCGTCCGGATGTCGCACTACCCGCCGGACACCCACTTCCTTGACATGTGCGACGAGCTGGGCCTGTACGTGCTCGACGAGCTCGCCGGCTGGCAGAAGCCGTACGACGAGGCGCCGGCGATCCCGCTCGTCCGCGAGATGGTCATCCGGGACGTCAACCACCCGTCGATCCTGTTCTGGTTGAACGGCAACGAGGGCGGCTGGCAGACCGCGGTCGACGACGACTACGCGCTCTACGACCCGCAGAACCGCACGGTGCTGCACCCCTGGAACACGTTCGGCGGGATCAACACCGACCACTACGAGAACTACGAGAGCACCCGCAACATCCTGGCCGGGTCGACGATCTACATGTCGACGGAGTTCCTGCACGCGCTCTACGACGGCGGCGGCGGCGCGGGGCTGGACGACTACTGGAACCTCATGATGAGCAGCCCGATGAACGCCGGCGGCTTCATCTGGGCGCTGGTGGACGAGGGCATCGTCCGCGACGACCGGGGCGGCGCGATCGACGTGACGGGCAACTCCGCCCCGGACGGCCTGGTCGGCCCCTTCCGGGAGAAGGAGGCGAGCTTCTACACCGTCAAGGAGATCTGGTCGCCGATCCAGGTCACCGACCTGGCGGCCTTCGAGGAGCGGTTCCCGGGCGGCTTCGCCGGCCGGATCCCGATCAGCAACCACTACCACTTCACCAACACCAACCAGTGCCGCTTCGACTGGCAGCTGGTGAACTTCGCCGGCCCGGCCAACAGCCGCACCCGCCCCAAGGTCATCTCCGACGGGCGGGTGAACGCCCCGGACATCGCGCCCGGCGGCACCGGTGCCCTGAACCTGCGGCTGCCCGCCAACTGGCGCCGCGCCGACGCGCTGAGGCTGACCGTTCGCGACCCGGGCGGCAACGAGCTGTACACCTGGGTGTGGACGATCAAGAAGGCGGCGGACCACGCCCGGCGTGCCGTCCGGGCGGGCTCGGGCCGCACCGCCGCCGCCGTGGCGGCGGACCGGATCACCCTGCGTGCCGCCGGCACGGAGGTGGCGATCGACGCCACCACCGGGCGGCTGGCCACGGTGTCGCACCGCGGCGCCGCGGTGTCGCTGACCAACGGCCCGACCCTGGCCACCGGCTCGGCGACGTTCGCCGGCCTGACCCACGGCCGGGACGGCGCGGGGTACTTCGTCCAGGCGGACTACACCGGCGACCTGTCGTTCGTGCGCTGGCGGATGGCGCCGAGCGGCTGGCTGCGGCTGGAGTACCAGTACAGCCTCACGGGTAGCCACCCGTTCTTCGGGGTGAACTTCGACTACCCGGAGGCCAACGTGCGCGGCGTGACGTGGCTGGGCGACGGCCCGTACCGGGTGTGGAAGAACCGGCTGCGCGGCGTCAACACCGGGGTGTGGAGCAAGGAGTACAACGACACCGCCACCGGCGCCGACGTGTGGCAGTACCCGGAGTTCAAGGGCTACCACGCCAACACCTACTGGGCCACGCTGCGCACGAGCGAGGCCGACATCACGGTGGTGGCCGAGGAGGAGGACCTGTACCTGCGCCTGCTGACCCCGCGGTGGGGCTGGGACCCCCGGTTCACCGCCCCGCCGTTCCCGGCCGGCGCGATCTCGCTGCTCGACGCCATCCCGCCCATGGGGACGAAGTTCGACCCGCCGGCCAACCTCGGCCCGCAGGGCCAGCTCAACGTCGCCGCCGGCGACTACCGGCGCACCGTCCACCTGCGGTTCGGTAACGCCTAGAAGCCGGCACTGATCCACTGCCCGTCCGTCGTGCGGCCGCCCTGTGCGGTCGGACGATCCGGACGGGCAGTGGATCGATTACTGCGGGGTTTCGTCCCCATCCGGCCTGCAACATTCACAGGAAACTCATAGCCGGGACATAGGGCTTCCTTACGCGGCGCTTAGAGGATCGATGCATGACGACGCTCAGCAAAACCGGCCGGCGACCCGGCGAACCCGCCAGGACGCTGCCCGGGACGGCGGGTCGCACCTGGGTCGAGCGGGTCATGGGCATTCCGGTCAGCCTGGTCGTGCGTGGGCCGGACGTCCGCTCACCGGCCACCGAGGCGATCGCGGCGGAATTCTTCGGCCACCTGCGCCGGGTCGACGCCATCTTCAGCACGTACCGGACCGACAGCCAGCTCAGCCGCTGGGCGCGCGGGGAACTGGCGCTGGCGGACGCCGACCCCAGCGTGCGGGAGGTGCTAGTCCTGTGCGAGCTTGCCCGGCAGTCCACCGGCGGCTACTTCGACGCCCGGTCGCTGCCCCACCCCCTCGGCCCGGGGACCCGGTTCGACCCGTCGGGCCTGTTGAAGGGGTGGGCCGTGCAGCGGGCCGCCCGGCACCTCGCCGACCTCGACCGGCACGGCTGGTGCGTCAACGCCGGCGGCGACGTCCTTGTCCACGCCCCCGCGGGCGACGCGCCGTGGCGGGTGGGCCTTGAGGACCCCGCCCACCCCGGCCGCCTCCTGCGGCTCGTCGATGCCAGGACCGGCGCCGTCGCGACCTCCAGCACCGCGCACCGCGGCGCGCACGTCGTCGACCCGCACACCGCCCGGCCCGCCACCGGCACGCGGGCCGTCACGGTGATCGGCCCGTCCCTGCTCTGGGCGGACGTCTACGCCACCGCCGCGGCCGCCCGCGGCCGGGGCGCCCTGGCCTGGTTGGCGACCATCGACGGGTACGAGGCCCTGCGGGTCGACAGCGACGGCACCATCGACGCGACCGCCGGCTGGCCGGCCGACTGACGGCACCGCGGGGTCAGCGGACGCACTCCAGCAGGGCCCATGCCTCAAAAGGACAGGCACGCGGCGCCACTGACAGGTCAGCGCCCGGACGTCCGGGTCGACCACAGTGCGGTCTTCTGGTACGGCACCTCAGGGGCTTCGAATTCGTACTTGAAGCAGTAGACGACCATGTTGGAGTCGCTCTGTAGGGACAACGCCGGCAACAACTGTTGGCTGCGGGCACACCTGTCGTTCGTCTTGCTGGACCAGACGGCGTCCTCGTACCCGGCGGTGTAGAGCACCAGGTTGCCGTCGCGTTGGAAGAGGAGCTGCGTCGCGCCCGACCCGGCGGTCCCGGTGGACCAGTACGTGACCCCGCGGTTGCCGCGCGGATGGATCTTCAGGTCGCCGGTGGTGTGCAGGACCAGCTCGACGTTGCCGAACGTCCACGCCCGACCCCGGTCAAGCCACTGGTACGCGCGGCTGAGCGGCGTCATCACGACGTTGCCGCCGACGATCGTGAACTGGTTGCGGTGGGTTTCGCCCTGGACGACCGGGTAGCCCTCCGGCCCGATGTCGGCGGACGCCGGCTGCTGCAGCCCGAGCGTCAGCACCGTGACCGAAAGGAGGGCCAGTGCGGTGAATCTTTTGAACATTCAGTTTTCCCCCGTTGATAGCCGGTGACTCCGGCGGTGTCTTCGCCCCTGCGGGGCAGCTCGGACACGGTGGCGGGACAGGTCCCGCACACGATTGCGTACCGATGCCCGTGGATACTCTCACGGCCCGCGATCGCCCGCCGCCCCGCCGACGGCCCGGGCCGCGTCGCGCGTGCCGACGGGGCCGTGGAGCGGGATCATGGGTGGATGCTTGTCGTCGATGAGCCGCTGGTCACCGATCGCCTGTTGCTTCGCGCCTTCCGGCCGGGCGATCTCGAGGCGCTGCACGAGATTCGGACCGACCCGGCGATCCTGCGGTACCTGTACTGGCCGCCGGGCACCGTCGAGACGACCCGGGAGGTCATCCGGCAGCGCCGCACCATGAACAGGGTGGCCGAGGAGGGCGACTTCCTCGTCCTCGCGGCCGAGCGACGCGACACGGGGCGGATGGTCGGCGAGGTGGACCTGCACTGGGCGAGCGCGGCGCACCGGCAGGCCGAGATCGGGGTCATCCTGCACCGCGACGCGCACGGGCGCGGCTACGCCGCGGAGGCGGCGGCGGCCCTGCTCGACCTCGCCTTCCACCGGCTGGGGATGCACCGGGTCAGCGCCCGCACCGACGCCCGCAACGAGGCCGCCGTCCGGGCCCTGCGGCGGTTGGGGTTGCGCCAGGAGGCCCACCTTCGGCAGTGCGTGACCTTCGCCGGTGCGTGGCACGATGAGTTGATCTTCGCCATCCTGGCCGAGGAGTGGCCCGCGGCGCCCCGGTCCGTACCGTGGTCGCCGTGACGGACGTGGACCGCTGGGCGCCAGGTCGCGTGCCGGCGGGTCGCCTCGTCCGGGGCGTTCAGGAACGTGCGGCCCGGGCCTTCCCCCCGGTCGTGCAGGAACGCGCCGACGGCTGGTGGCTGCGCCACGCGGACGGCAGCGCGTGGTGGGCGAGTTCGGTGCTGCCCCACGGCGACGCCGCGCCGGCCGACCTGCCGGGCAGGGTCCGGTCCGCCGAGGAGTTCTACGCCCGCCACGGCTCCCCCGCCCGGTTCCAGATCAGCCCGGGGGCCTGCTCGACCGGCCTGGACGAGGCGCTGGGCCGACGCGGCTACCGCGTCGACTCGCCGATGTCGCTGCGGTGGGCGCCGACCGCACACGTCCTCGAGCGACTGGGGCAAGGCGACCTCCCGGTCCACGTCGACGAGTCGGCGACCGACGCCTGGTTCGGGGCGTGGCTGGCGGTGCACGGCATTGGCGACGACCCCGCCCCCGAGCGGGCCCTGCTGCGCCGGGTCGATCGCCGCACCGCGTACGCCAGCGTGCTGGCCGGGACGGATGTCATCGCCGTCGGCCGCGCCGTCTCCGAAACCGGCTGGGCGGGCGTGTTCGGGATGGCCACGCTCCCGCATGCCCGGGGTCGGGGCGCGGCCCGCCGGGTGCTCGCCGCCCTCGCCGGCTGGGCCGCCGCGCACGGCGCCGCGCGGATGTACCTCCAGGTGGAGTGCCACAACACGGCGGCGGGACGACTGTACGAGCGCGCCGGCTTCCGCGAGCTGTGCCGGTACCACTACCGCGTCAAGCGGCCGGCCTCCTGAGCCCGCCGTCGGCGGTAGGGACAGCGGGCCGGCCCGCGCGGGCCCACAATGCGCTCGTGAACCGTCGACTGCTCGCTCTGCTGTCCACTCCGCTGTTGCTGGCGCTCGCCGCGTGCGGGGGCGCGGACACCCCGCGGGCGACACCGGCCACGCCGCCGGCCACCGGGGGACCCGTGCCGTCCGTCACCCCGGGCGCCGACTGCCTCACGCCGCCGGAGCGACCGGGCGTCGTGCGGTTCCCCAGCGCCAACGGTGCGTCGATCGCCGGTGTGGTGCTCGGACCCGCGCCCACCGGCGGCACGCCCGCGGGCCCGACCGGTGGGCTGGGGGTGGTGCTGGCGCACCAGACCTCGTCGGACATGTGCCAGTGGGTGCCGTACGGCCGCACGCTGGTCAAGCGCGGTTACACGGTCCTGGCCATCGACCTCAACGGGTACGGCGCGTCCTCGGCCTCGGCCGGCAACCCGTCCCAGGCGGCGTACGAGGCCGACGTGGTGGCCGCTGCCGGGCACCTGCGGGGGCGCGGCGTCGGCGCGGTCGCGCTGGTCGGCGCGTCGCTCGGCGGGATGGCCTCGGTGGCCGCCGCCGCCGAGCTGAAGCCGCCGCCCGCCGCGGTGGTGGACCTGTCCGGGCCGGCGCAGATGGCCGGCACCGATGCGGCCGCGGCCGCGCCGAAGGTCACCGCCCCGCTGCTGTTCGTCGTCTGCGCCGACGACCAGCTGGCCGGCGACGTCACGGCGGTCGCCAAGGCCGCCACCGGCGCGGCGACCAGCCGTCTCGAGGTCCTGCCCGGGACCGGCAGCCACGGCGTCGCCCTGCTGGACCCGACCCAAGAAGCCAGGGCGGCGCAGGTCACCAAGATGATCGAAGACTTCCTCGCCGAGCACGCCGGCTGACACCGGCGGCGCAGTCACGGTTGGCGCCGCAACCACTCCTGCAGCTCGACGACGGCCTCCCGCTGATCGAGCGCCGTCTGGCGCACCTTCAGGTCGATCTCGCGCTCGTCCGCCATCTCGTCGCGGGTGTCCTCCCACTCCTTCTGGCGCTGCACCAGGCACCGCTTCTCGGCCAGCAGATCCTCCCGGCTGTCGAGTCGTTCCTCGCGCAGCCCGGCGCGGCGCTCCCGCTCGTCGGCCCGCCGCTCACGGGCGTCAGCCAGCGCGCTGCGGGCACTCAGCTCGTGTGTCCGCCGCTCCAGCGCCGCCTCGGTGGCAGCCACCCTGGCGATGGAGGACCGCATCGCCTCGGCCCGGTAGAGCGCGATCGAGTCCCGCACCTCGGCGTCGATCTCCCGCTGGTCAGCCCGCGCGTCACGGCGCTCCGCGCTGCCCTCGCTGGCACCCATACCGGGACCATATCCACTGGTGGACGGGCGCTCGACCAACGAACGATACATGGAGTAACACCCATCCGACTGACGGTCTTTGGGCTCCCCCGGGCGCGTACCATCCGGCACTGCCGCTTCCCCGCGTCGCACCGGCCCCACCACCCGACCCGTCAACACCGGAAGGGGACCAGCGCGTCCACGTGGCCGGGCAGGATGTCGGCCAGGTACCCGTCGATGTCCCAGCCGGCCGGGTTGGCCAGCACGTGCCGCAACCAGGCCTGGCTCTCGTGCGCCGTCACCTCCAGTTCGCAGACGCCGCCGATCGCCGCCGACGACCGGGGCACGAGCGCGTGCGGCCGGTCCGGTGGCGCGGCGAACGTACGCTGGTGCAGCTCGCCGGCGTAGGCCCACCAGTCGATGAGGGCCAGGCAGTAGTCCGGTGTGTCGCGCACGATGATGAAGCCGACGCCGAACGCGCCCTCCCGGTCGGGCCGGCCGGGCAGCACCGCCGCGGCCATGGATTGGGCCGCGCGGACCAGCTGGGCCCGCGGACGGGCGCCACCGGGCGAGATGCCGTACGTCTTGAGCTTCCACCCGTCCAGGTCGGACGTTGCCAGCGAGGTCAGCCTCATCGGGTCACCGCCAACCCGCCGTAGCCGTTGACGGCGGCGTGCGCGGCCGGCTCGGCGTGCGCCGCGGAGGGGTACGTGAACCCGGCATGGCCGGCGGCCGAATGCATGATCAAGTCGGCCGGGGGACGCGCGACCTCGCCACCGTGCAGGAACCTGCCGTACGCGAGCAGGCCGTCGACCAGCCGGTCCACGTCCTCCCCCGGGCGCACCACCAGGCGCACGAACTGGCTCGACATGCCGAGCTTGTTGCCGCATTCGCGGATGTAGACGCCGTGCCCCGAGATCAGGTAGTCGCGCAACTCCACGCCGTCCCAGCCGACCGGTAGCTTGACCAGCAGAAAGTTGGCCTGCGACGGGAAGACCGTCAGCCCGGGCACCCGGGCCAGTTCGGCGGCCATCTGCCGGCGGTCACGGCTGAGCAGGCGCAGGCTGTCCTGGTACTCGCCTTCGTGGTCTTTGATCATGAAAACGACTGCCTCGGCCAGCGAGTTGAGGTTCCACTTGGGCAGCGCCTTGCCGACCTTCGCCGCCAGCGCCGGGTTGGCGACCAGGTAGCCGAAGCGGATGCCGTGCAGGCCGAAGTTCTTGCCCAGGCTCTTGAGCACGATGACGTTCGGGCGGATCGCCGCGTCGGGGGCGACGGACGGGTACTGCTCGGCGTCCACGAAGTCCACGAAGGACTCGTCCACCACGACCAGGTCCAGGTCATCCAACTCGTCGACGAAGCGCAGCACGTCGCGTCGCGGCAGGTAGTTGCCATCCGGGTTGTTCGGGTTGCACAGCACCGCCACCCGGGAGCCGCGGGCGCGGATGAACCGCACGTACTCGTTCAGGTCGAGGGTGAAGTTGTCCCGCTCCTGGAGCAGGAACATGTCGACCCGCTTGTCGGTCTCCAGCGGCTGGTCGGTCCACCGGCCGAAGGTGGGGATCGGGATCGCCACGCTCCGCGAGATCAGCAGGTGGTCGATCCAGGTGATCAGCTCGGTGGAGCCGTTGGCCATCGCCACAGTCTGCGGATGCAGGTTCAGCACGCTGCACAGCTTGGCGGTGATACTGCCCGAGTCGCTCGGGTAGTACTTCAGGATGTCCTGTAGATCCGCCGAGAGCCGGGCGAACATGGCCTGGGTCGGGAAGTACGGGTTGCACGGGATGCAGAAGTCCACGATCGAGGCGCCCTCGCCCATGCTTCTGGACAGCGCGAAGTACGACGCGCTGTGTGCGCCCTGCCGCAGCACGTTCAGATCCATGCTCTGCTGGCCCTGACGTTGCTGGCCCTGATGTTGCACGTCTCCTCCAACCCCGCCGGAACGGCCGACGTTGACCCGACCCCATGACGGCGTGGGGTACGGACATCGATGCACATCAGTTCATCCCTCGGGTGCGCCCTAACCAGGACTTAAGCAGCCGCTATGGATATTGACAAGTTAAGTTCATCGATGTCTTGCCGGGCTGGCCGAGGCGGTTTGGCGGTGCATACCGGATATACCGTCGTGGTCCGACCCCCGCCGCCGCCGGGACTGGCTTGGCTGCCGTGGCCCGCCCGGGGTTACGGACGGTAACCGTGCTGGCGTGGGGTCCCGGGCGGAATCCGGCTGGGCTCCCCCGGGCCGGCCCGGCCGGGGCCGCGTCGCCCGGCCAGACAGGCCTGCGGGCCTCAGCCGGCGAGGGCGAGAGCCAGGCGCCGGCACCGTAGCGGGTCCTCGGTGAAACCCGCGCTGAGGCCCCAGAGCCAGTAGTCGACCGCGCGGAGGAGCACCCAGTCCCGGGCGTGGTCACGGTCGATCCCGGCGGCGTCCGCGACGTCCTGGAGGTGGCCGACGATCCGCGCCGCGTCGGGCATTTCGTCCACGCGCGTCCAGAGCACCCGGGCGAGGTCGTAGGCGATGTCGCCGCGCATCAGCACCGGGTCGACGGTCAGCCAGGGCTCCCTGGTGCCCCGCAACACCTGCGCGGAGTGCAGGTCGCCGTTGACCGCGAGGTCGGGCCCGCCCCGGGACAGCCGCGACCCGGCGGCCAGCGCCTGGCCGAGGATGGCCCGGTCGAAGGGGCGGCCGCGCCGGGCCCACTCGGGCTCGAGGGTGGTCAGCCGGTGGGCGACGGCGTCGGCGGTGCTGGGCACGTCCGGGGGCGCGGGGATCGCGAGGCGCCGCACCATCCGGCCCAGGATGGGCATCGCCTCGGCCACCGGCACATCCCGCAGCGACGTACCGACCGCCAGCCGCTCCAGTAGCATCGCCCCGGCCTCGATGTCGGCGTCGACCAGCTGGACGGTGCCGCGGCCGGCCCAGAACCGCAGCGCGGCGACCTGCTCCGCGACCTCTGGCCCGGGGGGCGTCAGGCGCAGGACGAGCTCCGCACCGGCACGGCAGACCGGCACGACGATGGCGTGGGAGCCGTGGGCGACATCGCCGGTGATGTCCAGGTGCCATCGCGCGCATTGCGCCGCCGCACGCTGCGGCAGCGACTTCAGCCAGCGCGCGCCGTCGCGCCGCCACCGGGGCGCCGCGAGGAAGGACTCCGGGATGCGCAATCCCGGCGACGCCGGCCCGGCCCTCGCGTCCCCCCGCTCCATCCGGCGACCGTACCGGGCGCCGGCGCGCCCCGCGTCCCGGCAGGGGTCTGTGCGGCATGCCAGAACCGGACGGGCGACCAGCAGGGAACCCGGGTTATCCGAGGCGCCGCAGCGCTGTCTCGATAGCGACCTCGACCCGGGAAGTCATGCCGGACACATCGACGGGACGGCGCCCCGCGACCTGACTACGGATCCACTTCGGCCCGCTATCGTTATAGTGCAGCAGGGCATACAGGTCCCACCACGGATCGAGAGTCACCCCGGCGATCGACTCATAGAGCGACCGAAGCTGCTCGGACCACTCGGGCGAGTAGAGCGCCGCCAAGTATCGCCGACAGTGCCCGACGTCAATCGCGCGCGCCCCCCGATGGATGGAGTTCCAGTCGGTCAGTCCAGTAATCTTCCCGCGCGACCACAGCATGTTGACAGGCAAAAGATCGCAATGCAGAAAGACAGCAGTGTCCTTCGGCGGCGGCGCCGCCATGACACCGAATGCCGCCTTCCACACAGCAGGCTTCTGTGCGTCGACCGGCACCTGAAACCCGTCTAGCGGAGCGATCCAAGAATCCGTCCAAGGTCTGAACATCTTCGCGGGGAGATCGAGGGAATGCAGCAACACAGCAATCTCCGCGATCCTCGTCAGCCACGACCGAGGTTCCGCCGGATTGAGGTGAACACGCCCCGGCAACCGTGTCATCAGCAACGATGGCGCGCCCCCCGTCGAAGCACCGGCAACATCAGTAGCCAGGATGCTCGGAACCGGAAGCCCGCTTCCCGCCACCACACCAAGGTTGGCGATCTCCTTCTCCAAGCTCCCCTGCAGGCCAAGCCCGCCCGGGTACTGCCGCAGCACGACGAACGTTCGCATTCCACGTCGCTCGACAGTCAGTCGATTCACCGCGGAGCAGACGCCACCGGTCATTCGGCGATAGCCAACGATGCGACTGCCCCGACCCATCGACGCCGCAACCCAGGCGAGAGTCTCCACGGAGGGCCGACGCTGCCTGAACCCGTCATCCCTCCAGTCGCCGTCGGTCATGAGCGCGAGCCTATTCGTCAGGGCGCTGCGGCGACAGGGGTTTTCTCACCCGCCAGAGGCGGTGACCCGGCTGCTGGCTGGCCGTCACTATCTGGAACGGGTTCGCGATGGAGCAGGCGGGTGAGGTGGATTACCTGATCAACTGGAGGGACGAGTTCGTCGGACGGATGAGCCGCACACCGTGTCGTCGTGCGGGTGCGAATCGACAGCGCTTCGCATTCCCGAAGTCGCCTTCGTTTCTCCGGCTGCGCTTACACCTCCTGCCCCCATTAAGTCTGCGATCCAGCGTGTCGAGGCGTGTGCGGGCGCTGGGGCACGCCATGACAGGAAGCGCCCACCGTCACCGGCGCTGTAGTCACCCACGCATGAGCAGAGGGCATATCCGAATATCGGATATGCCCTCTGACCTGCGTCGGGACGGCGGGATTCGAACCCACGACCCCTTGACCCCCAGTCAAGTGCGCTACCAAGCTGCGCCACGTCCCGTTGCCGCCCGGAACGTCGTCCCTGGCGGCCGGTACAGCGTAGCGCAGCGCTCCGGTGCCACGCTCCTCCCCCCAAGGCGTGCCGTGCCAGCGACGCACGGCACCACCGCTCAAGCGTCCTAGGAAGATAGGTTGCGTCCTACCGCACCAGCAGAACTACGCCCACCGCCGCGCCGAAGACGACGACCGCCACCCGGAGCGCGGTCGGCCGCAGCCGCTGGGCCAGCCGGCCGCCGAGCAGGCCGCCGGCGAGGCTGGCGGGGGCGATCGTGGCGGCCGCCCACCAGTCCACCGGGCCGAACGCCGCGAAGCCGACCAGCGCCACCGTGTTGATCAGCAGCGACAGCAGGATCTTGAGCCCGTTGAGCCGGGGCAGGTCGTCACCGGTGCCGAGGGCCAGGATGGCGAGCAGCACGATGCCGAGCCCGCCGCCGAAGTAGGCGCCGTAGACGGCGGCCACGAACGCCGCCGCGACCAGCGGCGCGCGGCGGCGGGCCGCCGGGGCGGCGCCGGCCAGGCGGTCGGACAGCCACGGTTGCGCGGCGAGGAGGGCGGTGGCACCGAGCACCAGGTACGGCACGACCGCGTCGAAGTACCGCACCGGCGTGGTGAGCAGCAGCGCCGTCCCGACGGCGGCGCCCGCGGTGGCCGCGGCCGCCAGCGGCAGTACGCCGGCACGGCGCGGCTCCCGCCGGTAGGCGGCGGCGCCGGAGAGGTACCCCGGCCACACGGCGACGGTATTGGTGACGTTCGCGGCGACCGGGCTGAGCCCGGCGGCCAGCAGCGCCGGGAAGGTCACGAGCGTGCCGCCGCCCGCGACGGCGTTCACCACCCCGGCCGCGAGCCCGGCCGCCACCAGGAGGGCGGCCTCGCCTGCCGTCACGCCCGGCGCCCGGCTGCGCCGCCACCATGCCTGACCATACCGGCGAGGCCGGCGAGGCCGGAGAGGCCGGCGAGGCCGGCGCCGGGCGCGTCGAGGAGCCGCCGGTGCCCGGCTACCGGTCGATGGCGCGGCGGGGCCACGTGGACGTCAGGCGAGGTGGTCGGCCGGTGTCGTCTGCAGCAACCAGGCCAGCGGCATCCTCGCCCGCTCCCGGTAGGCACGTTCCGCAGCCAACTCGAACAACGTGACGGTCAGGGCGCCGTCCCGGTCGACCACCCAGTACATCGGGATGCCGGCGGACGCGTACGCGCGGCGCTTCGTCTCCTCGTCCATGGCCTCCGACCCCGGCGACACGATCTCGATCACGAGGATCAGGTCGTCGGTGCCCGTCGGGGTCGGCCGCGTTCATCGCCACCACGTCGTCGAGCGTCACGACGGCGGGCATGTGCATGCCGACGGCGTCCGCTCTCATGGCGCCCATCCTAAGTCAGCGAACGGCCTGCCCGGCACCGCGGCGGTCAGCCGTGGGCCTTGCCGCGGCCGCCGGGGCCGAGCTTCTTGCGCGGCCGGACGTTCACCTCGATCGGGCTGCCGACGAAGCCGAACTGCTCGCGCAGCTTGCGCTCCACGAAGCGCTGGTAGCCGGCATCCAGTGGCCCGGTGCTGAACAGCACGAAGCGCGGCGGCCGGGTGCCCGCCTGGGTGGCGAAGAGCACGCGCGGGGCCCGCCCGCCGCGCACCGGGTGCGGGGTGGCCTGGACGAGCGCGGTGAGCCACTGGTTGAGCTGGCCGGTCGGCACCCGCTGCTGCCAGCTGCCCAGCGCGGTGCGCAGCGCCGGCGCCAGCCGGTCGACGGCGCGGCCGGTCTTGGCGGAGATGTTGACGTGCACCGCCCAGGTGATGCGGCGCAGCTCCCGCTCGATCTCCTTCTCCAGGAAGTAGCGCCGGTCGGCGTCCACCAGGTCCCACTTGTTGAAGGCGATGACCAGCGCCCGGCCGGCCTCCACCACGGTGGTGAGGATCCGCTGGTCCTGCTCGCTGATCGGCTCGGTCGCGTCCAGCAGCACGACGGCGACCTCGGCCGCCTCGATCGCGGCGGCGGTGCGCAGGCTGGCGTAGTACTCCGTGCCGCTGGCCTTGCCGACCCGCTTGCGCAGGCCGGCCGTGTCGATGAGCTGCCAGGTCTCGCCGCCGATCTCCACCAGGCTGTCGACGGGGTCGACGGTCGTGCCGGCGACGGAGTCGACCACCGCGCGTTCCTCGCCGGCGAGCCGGTTGAGCAGGCTGGACTTGCCCACGTTGGGCCGGCCCACCAGCGCCACCCGGCGCGGGCCGCGGGTGCGCGGGCCGGCGCCCGGCGGCGGCTGCGCCGGCAGCGCGTCCAGGAGCGCGTCGAGGAGCTCGCCGGAGCCGCGGCCGTGCAGGGCCGAGACGGGGTGGGGCTCGCCGAGGCCGAGCGACCACAGGGAGGTGGCCTCCAGCTCCTGTGCGGCGTTGTCGACCTTGTTGCCGACCAGCAGGACCGGCTTGGAGCTGCGGCGCAGCATCTTCACGGCCGCCTCGTCGACGTCGGTGGCGCCGACCCGGGCGTCGACGACGAAGAGCACCACGTCGGCGGTCGTGATGGCGGCCTCCGCCTGGGCGGCGATCGCGGCGGCCCGGTCGCGGGCGTCGGGCTCCCAGCCGCCGGTGTCGACCACGGTGAACCGCCGGCCGGACCAGTGGGCGTCGTACGCGACCCGGTCGCGGGTCACCCCCGGCACGTCCTCCACCACCGCCTGCCGGCGGCCGAGGATGCGGTTGACGAGGGTGGACTTGCCGACGTTGGGCCGGCCGACGACGGCGACCACGGGAACGGGCCCGCTCAGCTCGTCCCAGCCGGTGCCGTCGTCGCCCTCGAAGTCGGTGTCGGCGAGCTCGGAATCCGGCAGTTCCACCCAGCCGTCGTCCGTGCCGAGGTCGTCGTCGGGCGCCTCCGTGGTCACCCGACGCCCTTGGCGGAGAGGAGGGCGTGCAGCCGGGCGACGACCTCGTCGATACCCACCTGCGTCGAATCCAGCACCACCGCGTCGCCGGCCTGCTGCAGCGGGTCCACGGCCCGGGTGGAGTCGAGCCGGTCGCGGCGGGCGAGGTCGGCGGCCGTGGCGGCCACGTCGCCAGCGGTCTCCGCGCTGCGCCGGCGGGCCCGCTCGGCCGCCGAGGCGGTCAGGAAGACCTTCAGGTCGGCGTCGGGGGCGACGACCGTGCCGATGTCGCGGCCCTCCACCACCATCCGGCCGGCCGCGGCGATCAACTCGCGTTGCCGGGCGACCAGGAGCTGGCGGACCGCCGGCACGGCGGCCACCGCGGACACCGCCCCGGTCACCTCCGGCCCGCGGATCTCCGCGTCCACGGCGACCCCGTCGGCGCGCACCGAGGGTGCCGCCGCGTCGGTGCCGATCTCCAGCTCCACCTCCGCGGCGACCTTCGCCACCGCCGACGGGTCCGCGAGGTCGACGCCGGAGCGCAGCACCGCCCAGGTCACCGCCCGGTACATGGCGCCGGTGTCGAGGTAGCGCGCCCCGAGCACGCCGGCGAGCCGCCGGGAGACCGTCGACTTGCCCGAACCGGAGGGCCCGTCCACAGCCACCACGCACCGCCGCGCGCGCACCTGCTCAGCCAAGGCTCCTCCTCGAGATGTCGCCGCGCAGTCATCTGCTGCCCGGTTACCGCGTCTATCATGCCCGGTCGCCCGCGCGGACCAGGCCGCGGCTCAGCCCCGGCCGTCGCCGGCGGCCCGGAACAGCGCCGCCACCTCGGGGTTGCCGAGCCGCCGGGTGCGCCCCGCCCGCAGGTCGCCGAGCTTGATCGGGCCGATCGCCGTACGCACCAGCCGGTTGACCGGGTGGCCCACCTCGGCGAGCAACCGGCGCACGATGTGCTTGCGCCCTTCGTGCAGCACGATTTCCACCAGGGCGGTGCGGCCGACGGCGTCGATCAGCCGGTACTCGTCCACCCGGGCCGGCCCGTCCGCCAGCTCCACCCCGGCGAGCAGGGTGCGGCCGAGCTGGCGCGGCACCGGGCCCGGCACCTCGCACAGGTAGGTCTTCTGCACCCCGTACGACGGATGCATGAGCCGGTGCGCGAGAGCGCCGTCGTTGGTGAGCAGCAGGAGCCCCTCGCTGTCGGCGTCCAGCCGGCCCACGTGGTAGACCCGCTGGTCCAGGTTGCCGAGGTAGTCCGCCACCGCCGCCCGGCCGCGCTCGTCCGCCATCGTCGCCACAACGCCACGCGGCTTGTTCATCGCGAGGTAGACCAGCCGGGTGTCCGCGACGAGCCGCTCGCCGTCGACGTAGATCTCGGCCGTGGTCGGGTCGACCTTGTCACCCAGCTGGGCGACCTTCCCGTCCACCGTCACCCGGCGGGCGGCGATCAGCTCCTCGCAGGCCCGCCGGGAGCCGACGCCGGCGGCGGCGAGCACCTTCTGCAACCGGTCTGCGCTCTCAACGCTGGGCATCCGCGATCTCCTCGACGTCGTCGGGCAGGAACGGCGCCAGCGGCGGCAGCTCGGCCACCGAATCCAGGCCGAGCTTCTCCAGGAACAGGGTGGTGGTGCGGTAGAGGTAGGCGCCGCTGTCCGGCTCCGCGCCGCACTCCTCGACGAGGCCCCGGGTGGCCAGCGTGCGGATCACGCCGTCGCAGTTCACCCCGCGGATGGCGGAGATCCGGGACCGGGTCACCGGCTGCTTGTAGGCGATCACGGCGAGCGTCTCCAGCGCCGCCTGGGTGAGCCGCACCTGCTGGCCGTCCAGCACGAACCGCTCCACGTAGGCGCCGTACTCCGCCCGGGTGTACAGCCGCCAGCCGCCCGCCGCGCGTCGCAGGTCGAAGCCCCGGCCCTCCCGGGTGTAGGCCGCGGACAGCTCGGCCAACGCCCAGGCGACCCGCTCGGTCGGCTGCTCGAGCACCTGCGCCAGCGTCAGGTCGGCGACCGGCTCGTCCACGACCAGCAGGATGGCCTCCAGCGTCGCGCGCAGCTCGGCGTCGTCGAGGACCTCCAGCACCGCCGGGGTCGTTGTCTCAGGCTGTGTGGGTACGCGAGCCGTGGGCGCCGGGTCCGCCGCCGGTTCAGGTGCCCCGACCAGGGTTTCCGCCGGGGCTGCGGCCGGCTCCTCAGCTACCGGCCCGTCTGCGGCCGGCCCGTCTGCCGCCGGCTCGTCGGCGGTCGGCTCGTCGGCGGGCCGGTCCGCCGGGGCCGGGGCGTCGGGCTCGCGCGCCCAGGGTGGGACCCAGGCCGCCGCGCGGTCCGCGAGCGAGTCACCCTGCTCCCGCGTCATGCTGCTGCTCCCCCTCCCGGCTGTGCCCCTCCGGCGGTGGGGGCGGCGCACCCTCGTACTCCTCGACGTCGAGCCGGACCGCGCGGTCGCCGCCGGTCCACCGCACGGTCAGCTCGCCCAGCGCCTGCACCTGCTCGAAGCTGACCAGGCCCTCCCGGTACAGCTCCAGCAACGCCAGAAAACGGGCCACCACTTCCAGCGTGCTCGCGCAGTCCGCGCACAGCGTACGGAACGCCGCGCTGCGCAGCCGCAGCAGGCGCTCGCTGAGGATCGCGGCGTGCTCCCGGACGCTGACCCGCACCTGGTGTACGTGGTCGATGGAGACCGACGGGTGCGGGCGAGGCAGCATCGCCTTGACGGCGAGCGCGGCCAGCCGTTCCGGGCCGATGCCGAGCACCAGGTCGGGCAGCGCATCGGCGTACCGTGGCTCCAGGCCGACCGAGCGCGGCCAGCGCCGGGCACCCGCGGTCTCCAGGCCGGCGAGGTGCGCCGCCGCCTCCTTGAACGCCCGGTACTGCAGCAGCCGCGCGAAGAGCAGGTCGCGGGCCTCCAGCAGGGCCAGGTCCTCCTCGTCCTCCGCCGGCGGGGAGGGCAGCAGCCGGGCGGCCTTCAGATCCAGCAGCGTGGCCGCGATCACCAGGAACTCGCTGGCCTCGTCGAGGTCCCAGGCGTCCCCCATCGCCCTGATGTAGGCGATGAACTCGTCGGTGACCTGGTGCAGAGCCACCTCGGTGACGTCCAGCTTGTGCTTGCCGATGAGCTGGAGCAGCAGGTCGAACGGCCCGGTGAAGTTGGCCAGCCGCACGGTGAAACCGCTGGTCACCTCCGGTTCGGGGTCGGGCTGCCGCACCGCTGCACCGTAGCCGACATCGGTGACGGCGGCGGTCACGCCCACGCCCACAGGAACGGGGCGGCGAGCAGGCCGACGAACAGGTGCAGCAGCGGCGCGCTGAGCGGCAGGAAGCTGAGCGCGATGAGGATCACGACGCCGATGTTGTTCTCGGCCAGCCACAGCCGGGCCTTCTGCGCGTTGACGCCCGGGGTGCGCATGGCGAACCACAGCAGCGCGAAGCCGTCCAGCGGCGGCAGCGGGATCAGCGCCAGCAACCCGAAGCAGAGCAGCTCGACGGCCAGGCCGAGGAGGAAGGCGCCGGCGAAGGAGTCGTCGAGGCCGGCGCCGCGCAGCAGGCTCCCGGCACCCACCAGGCCCAGGACCGGGTCGCCCGCGGCGAACAGGGTGCGGTGGGCGGTCAACGCGGCGAGCCCGGCGACGATCGTCGCGAGCGGCCCGGCCGCGACCACGGCGGCCTTGCGCCCCCGGCTGGCCAGGCGCGGCATGAGGTCGATGTCCACGGCGCGGCCCCAGCCCGGCCCGGCGACGGCCGCGCTGACGGCGCCGAACGGGTCGACGTCCTCGCGGGGGGACGGCAGCAGCGGGTCCCGGCTGCCGGCCAGCCCGAGGGCGCGCGCGGCGACCCGCATGGCCACCACCCGCAGCGCGAGGGCGAGCAGGAACCCGACGAGGAGGCCGGCGAAGGCCGCCGGCCGGCCGATGGCGAAGAGCACAGCCCGCGTTACCTGCGCTCGACCTGGGCGGCGATCACCTCGCGCGCGAGCTGGCGGTAGTTGCGGGCGCCGGAGGACGCCGGATCCAGCGTGGTGATCGGTGCCCCCGCCACCGTCGACTCGGGGAACTTCACGGTCTTGGTGATCACCGTCTGGTAGACCTTGTCGCCGAACGCCTCCACCACCCGCTGGAGGACCTGCCGGCAGTGGGTGGTCCGGCTGTCGTACATGGTGGCCAGGATGCCCTCGAGTTCCAGGTCGAAGTTGAGCCGCTCGCGGACCTTGTCGATCGTGTCCAGCAGCAGGGCGACACCGCGCAGGCTGAAGAACTCGCACTCCAGCGGGATGAGCACGCCGTGCGCGATCGTCAGCGCGTTGATCGCCAGCAGCCCGAGCGACGGCTGGCAGTCGATCAGGATGAAGTCGTACTCCTTGCGCACCGAACGCAGCACCCGGGCCAGGGCCATCTCCCGGGCGACCTCGTTGACCAGCTGGATCTCGGCGGCCGACAGGTCGATGTTGGCGGGCAGCAGGTGCAGGCCGGCCACGTCGGTCTTGATGATCACTTCCTCGGCGGTCACGTCGTCCTGCATGAGCAGGTTGTAGACGCTCAGGTCGAGGTTGTGCGGGTTCACCCCCAGGCCGACGGAGCACGCGCCCTGCGGGTCGAAGTCGACCAGCAGCACGCGGCGGCCGTACTCGGCCAGCGCCGCGCCCAGGTTGATGGTCGTGGTGGTCTTGCCGACGCCGCCCTTCTGGTTGGCGAGGGCGATGATCCGCGCGGGGCCGTGCCGGTCGGTCGGCATCGGCTCGGGGATCGGCCGGCGCACCGTGTACGCCGCCGGGTCGGCCGGGCCGAGGTCGGCACTCAGGTCTATCGAGGACTGCTGGGCGCGCAGGGCGTTGGTCCACGCCTCGGCCCGATCCGTGTTCGCTGCCATCTCTGTCACGCCCTTCCCACCCACTGGCCGGCCGGAGGCCGACCGGTGTCTGGCGTGGCGCGCCACGGCCGCACCAGGTTCGCGCCGATGCGCAGGAGAGTACGGCACGCGGTGGCCCCGGACGTGCCGCGCGCCCGGCGTGTCGCCTCCGCGACACCCGCCAAGCCCGTACGCCGGTGTCGGCGGGCGGCCGGTCAGCCCCGCGCGCGCGGATGGGCGGTCGCGTACACCTCCCGCAGCCGGTCCACGGTCACCAGCGTGTAGATCTGGGTCGTGGTCACCGACGCGTGCCCGAGCAGCTCCTGCACCACCCGCACGTCCGCCCCGCCGTCGAGCAGGTGGGTGGCGTACGAGTGGCGCAGCGTGTGCGGCGACACCGCCCGCGGTCCGGTCACCGCCAGCCCGGCACGGCCGGCGGCGTCGCGCAGGATGCCCCACGCGCCCTGCCGGGACAGCGTGCCGCCGCGGGCGTTGAGGAACAGCGACGGCGCGCCGCGGCCCTTCGCCGCCAGCTCCGGCCGGGCGCGGGTCAGGTAGGCGGCCAGCGCGTCCCGGGCGTACCGGCCCACCGGCACCAGCCGCGCCCGGCCGCCCATGCCGCGCAGGACCGCCGAGCCCTCGGCGGTGTCCACGTCGTCCACAGCGATGCCGACGGCCTCGGAGATCCGGGCCCCGGTGGCGTACAGGAATTCCAGCAGCGCCCGGTCGCGGTGCCCGAGCACCGGGTCCGGATTGCCGCCGGCGGCGGCCAGCAGCCGGTCCACCTCGGCCACCTCGAGGGCCTTGGGCAGCCGGCGCGGCGGCCCCGGCGGGCGCACGTCCCGGCTGGGGTCGGCGCCGGCGAGCCCCTCCCGGGCGGCGAAGCGGTGCAGGCCGCGCACCGCGCTGATCGCGCGGGCCGCCGAGGCCGCCGACAACGGCGGGTGGCCGTCGCCGCCCTCGCGCAGCCGGGCCAGGTGGCGGTCCACGTGCGCCTCGCCCACGCCCGCCAGGTCGGTGACGCCGTCGGCGGCCAGCGCCGCGAGGTACCGGTCCAGGTCGCGGCGGTACGCCGACAGCGTGTTGCGCGCGAGCCCGCGCTCCACGGTGAGGTGGTCCAGGTAGGTGCGCGCGGCCCGGCGCAACGCCGGCGCCGGCTGCGGCCCCTCCCCCGGCGGCGGCACGGTCCCGTTTCGGCGTCGGCTCAGCCGAGCACCTCCGCCAGCGGCGCCGCCGTCATCCCGTGGGCCTGCGCCACCGGCCCGTAGGTGACGTGGCCGTCGTGGGTGTTCAGGCCCAGCGCGAGGGCCGGGTCGCGGTGCAGCGCCTCCCGCCAGCCGTGGTTGGCCAGCTCGAGGGCGTACGGCAGCGTGACGTTGGTCAGGGCGTACGTGCTGGTGTGCGGCACAGCGCCGGGCATGTTCGCCACGCAGTAGAAGACCGACTCGTGCACCCGGTAGGTCGGCTCGGCGTGCGTCGTCGGCCGCGAGTCCTCGAAGCAGCCGCCCTGGTCGATCGAGATGTCCACGAGTACGCTGCCGGGCTTCATCCGCGCCACCAGCTCGTTGGAGATCAACGTCGGCGCCTTCGCGCCGGGCACGAGCACGGCGCCGATCACCAGGTCCGCGTCCAGCACGGCCCGCTCGACCTCGTACGCGTTCGACGCGATGGTCTGCAGGTGGCCCTGGTAGATCGCGTCCGCCTGCCGCAGCTTGTTGATGTTGCGGTCCAACAGCAGCACCTCGGCCTGCATGCCGAGCGCTATCGCCGCGGCGTTCATCCCCGACACGCCCGCGCCGATGACCACCACCTTGGCGGCGTACACGCCGGAGACCCCGCCCATCAGCACCCCGCGGCCGCCGCCGGAGCGCATCAGGTGGTACGCCCCCACCTGCGGCGCCAGCCGGCCGGCGACCTCCGACATCGGGGCCAGCAGCGGCAGCGTGTGGTCCGCGGCCTCCACCGTCTCGTACGCGATGCCGGTGACCCCGCGGTCCACCAGCGCGTCGGTGCACTCCTTGGAGGCGGCGAGGTGCAGGTAGGTGAACAGCACCTGGCCGGCGCGCATCCGGTGGTACTCCTCGGCGATCGGCTCCTTGACCTTCAGCACGAGGTCGGCCGCGCCCCACACGTCGTCGGCGGCCGGCGCGATCCGCGCGCCCGCGCGGGCGTAGTCGGCGTCCGGAATGGACGAGCCGAGCCCGGCGCCCGCCTCCACCACCACGTCGTGGCCGGCCCGGGCGAACTCGTTGACGCCGGCCGGGGTGATCGCCACCCGGTACTCGTGGTTCTTGACCTCGCGGGGAATGCCGACCTTCACGACTGCCCACCTCACCTTCGGCGGCGGCTCCGTTGCCGCCACCTTAGGTGCCGACTCTAACGCCTCCGGGACCGGCCGCAGATCATGGCGGCGTCAGCCCGGCAGCGGGGCGTCGGCGGGGCGTAGGGTGGCCCAGCCGGCGTCGCGGGCGCGGGCCGCGGCCAGCACCCCCGCCACGCAGGCGGCATTGGTGATCTCCCCCGCCGCGGCCAGCCGGACGGCCTCGTCGAGGTCGACGCGGGCAACCGCCATGTCCGCCTCCTCGTCGCGCCGCTCGTACCGGTCGGCGGCCGGCACGTCGGTCAGCTCCCGGGCGAGGAACACCCGCACGAACTCGGTCGAGTAGCCGGCGGAGCTGTGCAGGTCCAGCAGCACATCCAGCCGGCCTGGGCGCAGGTCCGCCTCCTCGGCCAGCTCGCGGGCGGCGACCTGGGCCAGATCCTCCCCCGCGACGTCGACGAGGCCGGCGGGCAGCTCCCACAGCCGCCGCCGCACCGCGTGCCGGTACTGGCGCACGAGCACCACCCGGTCCTGGCCGTCGAGCGCCACGACCGCCACCGCGCCGATGTGCGCGACGTAGTCCCGGGCGGCCACCTGACCGCCCGGCATGGCCACCTCGTCGGTGTGGACGCTGAACACCCGGCCGCGGAAGTGCTCCGTCGAGCCCCGCACCTCGTACGCGTGCCCGGTCCGGGTCTGCTCCTCGATGCCGGTCATCGGGCCGCCGGCGTCGCGGCGCCGGCGCCGTTCTGCGCCGGCACCGGGTCCAGCTCGACGGGGAGCTGGTCCGCCTCGGAGTAGGTCACGGCGGCGCCGACGAACGCGGCGAACAGCGGGTGCGGGCGGGTGGGCCGGCTCTTCAGCTCCGGGTGCGCCTGCGTCGCCACGAAGAACGGGTGCTTCGCGGGATCCAGCTCCACGAACTCGACCAGCCGGCCGTCCGGCGAGGTGCCGCTGATCCGCAGACCGGCCCGGGTGAGCGCGTCGCGGTACGCGTTGTTCACCTCGTACCGGTGGCGGTGCCGCTCGGTCACCTCCGTCGTGCCGTACGCCCGGGCCACCAGCGACCCGGGCACCAGCGTGGCCGGGTAGGAGCCCAGCCGCATCGTGCCGCCCAGGTCGCCCTTGCCGGCCACGATGTCCTCCTGGTCGGCCATCGTGGAGATCACCGGGTCGGCTGCGGTCTCGTCGAACTCCAGCGAGTTCGCCCCGGCCAGCCCGCCGACGTTGCGGGCCACGTCGATGGTCATGCACTGCAGGCCGAGGCAGAGGCCCAGCATCGGCACGAGGTTCTCCCGGGCGTACCGGGCCGCGCCGATCTTGCCCTCGATACCCCGCACGCCGAACCCGCCGGGGATCACGATCCCGTCGACCCCGGCCAGGGCGGCGCTCGCGCCGGCTACCGTGGCGCACTCGTCGCTGGGCACCCAGCGCAGCTGGACCCGGGCGCGGTGGGCGAAGCCGGCGGCCCGGATCGCCTCGCTGACCGACAGGTACGCGTCCGGCAGGTCGACGTACTTGCCGACCAGCGCGATCGTCACCGTGTGCCGGGGGTGGTGCACCCGCTCCAGCAGGTCGTCCCAGCGACGCCAGTCGACGTCCCGGAACGACAGGCCCAGCCGGCGTACGACGTAGGCGTCCAGACCCTCGCGGTGCAGCACCTTCGGGATGTCGTAGATGCTCGGGGCGTCCGGGGCGGCGATGACCGCCTCGTGGTCAACGTCGCAGTACAGCGACAGCTTGTGCTTCATCTTGTCCGGGATCTCCCGGTCCGAGCGGCACACGATCGCGTCCGGCTGGATGCCGATGTTGCGCAGGGCGGCGACGGAGTGCTGCGTCGGCTTGGTCTTCAGCTCGCCGGAGGGGGCGAGGTAGGGCACCAGGGAGACGTGCAGGTAGAAGCAGTTCTCCCGGCCGATCTCGTGGCGCACCTGGCGGATCGCCTCGAGGAACGGCAGCGACTCGATGTCACCGACCGTGCCGCCGACCTCGGTGATCACCACGTCCGGCACGGCGCCGTTCTCGTCCGGCTCGGCGAGCGCCCGGACCCGGGCCTTGATCTCGTTGGTGACGTGCGGGATGACCTGCACAGTGTCGCCGAGGTACTCGCCCCGGCGCTCCTTGGCGATCACGGCGGAGTAGATCTGCCCGGTGGTGACGTTCGCCGCGGCCGACAGGTCCCGGTCGAGGAACCGCTCGTAGTGGCCGACGTCGAGGTCCGTCTCCGCCCCGTCCTCGGTCACGAAGACCTCGCCGTGCTGGAACGGGTTCATCGTGCCCGGGTCCACGTTGAGGTAGGGGTCGAGCTTCTGCATCACCACGCGGAGGCCGCGGGCGGTCAGGAGGTTGCCGAGGCTGGACGCGGTCAAGCCCTTGCCCAGCGAGGAGGCGACGCCCCCGGTGACGAAGATGTGCCTGGTCGTCCGTGCTGTTGGGGCCAACGCCTGCTCCCGTGGGTCGATCGGCTGGTGGTGCAGACCGGCGGGTTGTCGCCGCGGCGACCGGCGCCGCTGCTAGATCACGCGATCCACGGGACTCCACGGTAACACCTCGCCGGTGCGGGCCGACGGCGCGGCCCCGCGGGCCGGCGTGATGTCGGCGCTCTCGGGCGCCACGGGCGGGCGCGTGCGGTCGGTGGCGTGGTCGAGCACCCGCAGCGCCGCCAGCGCCGCCACCGGCACGGCGGTCGCCGCGGCCGCGCCCGCCACGTTGAGCGCGGCGCCGCCGAACAGCCCGGCGAGCACCGTCGCGACCGCGACACCGAGCAGCCCGGCCCGCACTGCCGGGTACAGCCCGTACAGCCGCTTCAGCCCGCCCCAGTCGCGCAGCAGCGCCAGCCACACGAAGAGCGCGGCCAGCACCGCGAGCACCGTGAGCGGGCTGGTGCCGAACGCCACCACGTTCTCCACCCCGGTGCGGTGCATGGCGAGCCCGCCGGTGCCGTCGCCGAGCTGGGTGAGGAAGCGCCCGAGGCTGCCCCGGTCCTGCGGCGGGCGGCGCAGGTCGAGCACCGAGAACCCGACCGTCACCGCCAGGCCGGCCAGCGTGGCCCAGGCCAGCCGGGTGAAGGTCAGCCACCCGCCGGTGCTGACCGCCGCGGCGACGCACACGCCCGCGGTGAGCGCCAGCGCGCCGACGGCGTCGGCGCCCAGGTACGGGCTGCCGACCAGCAGCACGGCCGTCCCGCCGACCAGCACCACGACCACCCGGCGCAGGTGCCGGTTGACCTGCTGGGCCAGGCAGCCGGCGGCCAACAGCGCGCCGCCCATCAGCACGCCCAGCCCGACGGTGCCCAGCCCCGCGTACCGGCCGCCCTCCAACGCCGAGTACCCGGCCACGCCGTTGAGCTGGAGCTCCGCGCCGGTCAGCACGTCCGCCGCCACGGTCAGCGACGCCGCCGCGGCGACCAGCGCGGCCGGGCCGAGCGTGCGCCGGTACGCCGGGACGGCGACGACCGCCGCGGTGGCCACGGCGAGCACGCACAGCACGACGGCGGCGAAGACGCTGGGGTGGTGCCCCGTCCGCCACCACGGC
>DASQDS010000697.1:0-2829 GCA_035634075.1 Pilimelia sp.
GGGCGGCGAACCTGCGCCGCCCCGACGCCCCGGCGGCACCCCCGCCACACGACCGGCTGCCCCCGCTGGCGGCGGAGCCGTTCGCGGCCCTCGGCAAGCACCACGTCGACCACGTCTTCGCCACCTGGTACGCGCCCGACCGGCGGAGCAACATCCTGCTGGTCGTCGACGCGTCCGGCTCCATGGGCGACCCGGCCCCCGGCACCGCCACGCCGCTGATCGAGCTGGTCCGCCGCGGCGCGCGGTCGCTGACCGACCTGCTGCCCGACGACTCACGGGTGGGCGTCTGGGAGTTCGGCAGCGAGCTCGCCGGCACCAGCGACCACCGGGTGCTGCTGTCGAGTGGCGACCTGGCCGGCCCGCACCGGGCGCGGCTGAACGCCACCATCGACAAGCTGGCCGCCCGCCGCACCGGTACCGGCCTGTACGACACGATCCTGAACGCCTACCGCGCCGGCGTGTCCTTCTACCGCCCGGGCCTACCCAACCACGTGCTCGTGTTCACCGACGGCCGCAACCAGGACGACGCTGGCTCCATCTCCCTGGCGCAGCTCGGTGCCGGCCTGGCCCGCGCCCAGGACCCGCGGCGCCCCGTACAGCTCAGCGTCGTCGCGTTCGGCCAGCGGGCGGAGGCGGAGCGGCTCGAGGCGGTCTTCGAGCCGGTGGACGGCTACGTCGGCACGGTGGGGTCGCCGGAGGAGGTCGCGGCCGTGTTCATCCACCAGGCCGCGGGTGGTCTGCACGCGCACTGACCGCCCGCGGCGGGACCGGGACCCGGATCAGGCCCGCCGCGATGGCCAGGTCGCCGTCGGAGTGCTCCCGCGCCTCGGCCGCGATCGCGGCCGGTTCCGGGTACGGCCGCGAGAAGTGCGTGAGCACCAGCGATGGTGCCCGCCGCCCGTGGCCGGGCGCGCAGCGTGATCTGCGCCACATTGATCTATGCCCTTGCCCCGGTTCGGCATGTTCGCTGCATTCATACCCGCGCCGTGGGCGCGCGGAGTCCCTACCGTATGCCGGTCATCGATCTACGGGGGAGACACGGAATGTCGACGACCAGAAGTAGGCGCCTGTCGGTGCGGCTCGGTCTTGGTGCTGCGGTGCTGATGGCCGCGGTGGTCACGCCCACCGTGGCGTTCGCGGGATCGGCCGCCGCGCCCGCACCTGAGACGGCGACGCTGGTCGCCGTCGCGGAGCTGAACGAAGCCACCGGCAGCAACAAGCGCTACCGGGTGGACCCGGGTCAGCCGGTGCCCGCCCTCTTCGGCGTCGCGAACGGCGGCGAGGCAGCCGTCGACGGCGTCGTGCTGCACATCCGCGCCTTGGGTGACCTGCGCCTGCCCCGGGACTTCGACAACTGCCGTTACTACAAGGAAGGCACCGCGGACGGCGCCTTCTGCCAGTTCGACCAGGACCTGACGGTCGGCGGCACGTACGCCGTGGCCGACGGGCTGCTGGCGACCGCACCCGGCGCGCGGGACGACAAGGTGCAGGTCGCCGTGTTCCGGTGGTGGAGCCGGGCGTGGGCCGACTCGCGGGGTGGCCTCGAAGGGCTGGTGGCGCAGCAGGTCGGCGCCGGGGCCCCGTCGGCCCTCGGCACCGGGGACACGCTCGCGCTGGAGTCGCGGCCGCTGACGCTGCCCGCGCTGAAGCGCCCGATCAACTTCGTGTACGTCGACGTGAACGTTCCCCCGACGCCGACGCCGACGCCGACCGCCGCTCCGACCACCCCGCCCGGCGGCCAGCCGACTCCCACCGCAACCCCGACCGCCACCGCGACGGCCACCGCGCCGCGCGGCGGGACGGCCGGCGGGCTCCCGGTCACCGGCACCAACACCGGCGCCATCCTGGGCTTCGGTGGTGCGCTGCTGCTGCTGGGCGGCGCCGGTTTCCTGCTCGCCCGCCGCCGCTCGACTCGCTTCGTCGCGTAGCGGCGGTCCCGGCTCCCGTTGCCGGTCTGGCGCCGGGCACCCGGTGGCGTGGTGGTGGTGCGTCACACCGGGTGCCCGGTGGCCAGGGCTGTCGACTGCGGGCGCCGCAGGGCACTGTGCGCGTACCAGCCGCCGAAGGCCGTGGCGGCCAGGAGCGCGTGCGGCAGGAACTCCACGACGTCGACGATGGCGAAGTGCGCGGAATCGCCGAACGCGTCCGTGCCCACCGGGACGCTGAGCGGACCGTCCAGCACGGCGGCCGGGAACCACGCCAGGGCGGCGTCGCGCGGGGCACCCGCCGGGCCTACGGCGAGCCAGACGGCGGCCGTCACCGCGAGGTCGATCACGACGAGCGCGCCCGCCGCCGCGGCCAACCACGGCAGCGGACCGTGGCGGCGCCGAGCCAGCCGCCCGACCGCGTACGCGATCGGCGCCATGCCGACGACCCACACGCCCACCGCCGCGACCGTTGCAAGGCCCTCGCCGAACATCGGGAATCCCTGGGCGAGCACGACGGCGGCCATGATGGCCACCGCGGCCCGCGCGAAGCTGGTCGGCCGGGTCGCCGGGTCGGCGCGCCCCATCCGCCGGCCGAGCCCTGCCCCGAGCGCGACCAGGAGCGGACCGATGGCCAGGAACGGCCACCCGTGCAGGCCGTCGAGGTTGCCGGGGTCTGCCGCCGGCACGCCCGTCAGCGCGACGACGAAGCCCGGGAGCGAGACGAGCAGCATCGTCCCGAGCGTCCCCAGCAGGAGCAGGCCGAGGACGGCGCCGAACAGCTGGAACGAGGGATGCGCCGGGACCACCCGGCTGCCCGGCACCGCGGCGGGGACGAGGGGCGCGGCGGCGGGCGCCGGGCGGCGCACCGCCAGGCTGGCCGCGAACCGCACGGACCCGGCCG
>DASQDS010000698.1:0-5780 GCA_035634075.1 Pilimelia sp.
GCGAGGTCAGCCGTGCCCTCGCCGCCGCTGGCGCCACGGTGACCGTAGCGGCGCGCGACCCGCAGCGGGCGGCCGTGGCGGTGGCCGGAATCGCCGGGTTGCGTGTCGAGCAGCTCGACCTCACCGACCCCGGGTCCGTCGAGGCCTTCGCTCAGCGCTGGCTTGATTCTGGCCGCCCATTGCCCGTCCTGATCAACAACGCCGCGGTGCTGTTCTCCCCCGAGTTGCTGCGCGACGCGCGGGGGCACGAGCTGTCGTTCTCCACCTCGCACCTCGGCCACTTCCAGCTCACCCGTGCGCTCCTGCCGGCCCTGCGCACGGCGGGGGGCGCGCGTGTGGTGACGGTGACCTCGGGCGCCGCTAGGGTCGGCGAGATCCGCTGGGACGACCTGGACTTCGCAACGGGCTACGACCCCGGCGCGGCCTACAGTCAGTCCAAGCGCGGCAACGTCTTGTTCACCGTCGAGCTCGACCATCGGTACGCCGATCAGGGCGTCCGGGCCTTCGCCGTCCACCCCGGAGTCATCATCGGCCCCGGCCCCTTCCCCCCGGACGAGTTGGCCCTCTACCGAGCGCAAGGGCTGGTCGACGAGGACGGCGCCGCCATCATCAACCCCAAAGCTGGCAAGAAGACCATTGAACAGGGAGCAGCGACCATCGTCTTCGGCGCCGCCAGCCCGCTGCTGGACGGCCTCGGCGGTGTCTACCTCAAGGACAGCGACATCGCCGTGCTCGACGACACCTCCCGACCTGTGACCGCGGACGACATTCCATCGGACGCGAACTCCGCGATGCTCGACCCCCACGACGCATGCCGGCTCTGGGAACTGAGCGAGCGGCTGCTTGGCTGAGAGCCCGCAGTGATGAGATTTCCGGCGAAGACCGACCGACACGGTCGCCATCATCTCGCGCCGACGTCCCCGGCGAGGTGGCGTAGTGCGAGAGCTTCCTGGCCGCGGGTGCGACGATCGTTGGTCGCCGACGACCTGGTTGTCAACCGGGAGGCGCTACGCAGCGGGGTCCGCGCCGACGAGCAACGCTGCACTGAGCGTCATCTTCTCCGGCGTTCGGCGCAGATGCGCCGGCATGAGCGGGGGTTTATGTCGATCATGCACACTGGCTCCCGGCCGAAGCTGCAGCCTGGCTGCCCTTGAAGGGCAGCCAGGCTTCGTCAGTCAAATCAGCGGGACCTCGCGGCGCCCGACTTGAAGGTGATGGCGAGTGGCGTCGCCAGGAACACCGACGAGTACGTGCCTACCAGTATCCCAATCAGCAAGGCCATGGCGAAGTCGACCAGTGACGGCCCACCCAGGACGGCAAGGGCGGCCAGGATGAACACCGCCCCGAGCCCCGTGTTGACCGTCCGTGGGACGGTCTGGAGGCAGGCCGCGTTCGCCAGCTCGGCGAACGGTGTGCGCAGCCGGGGACTCATGCCCCGCTGGCCGCGGACCGATTCCCGGATCCGGTCGAAGACCACCACGGAGTCGTTGACCGAATACCCGACCACGGTCAGCAGCGCCGCCAGGAACACTCCGTCGACGGGCTTGCCGAGCCAGGCGAACACCCCGACGAGAATGACCACGTCGTGGGTCATCGCCAGCACCGCCGCGGCGCCCCATCGCCACGGGAACCGCACCGACAGGTACGCCATCTGCGCCGCCAGTGCGATGCCCAGCGCGAGCAGCGCCTTGTCCCGCAACTCGGCGCCGAGGCTGGGCCCGACCTTGTCGTCTTTGAGCCGCTGCACGTCGCCGCCCCCGCGGGCGGTCAGGGCGTCGCGAACCCGTTGCTCCGTGGCGTCGTCGAACCCGCCGGCGCGTACCGAAAGGTTGCCCTCACCGACCTGGCTGACGATCCCCCGGTCCAGGCCCGCGGCCGCCACCGCCTCCCGGGCCGCCTCGGTCGTCAGGGGCCGGCTGGTCGTGTACTCCACCAGCCGGCCACCGACGAACTCCACGCCCAGGTTCACGCCGCGGGTGGCGACGCCGGCGAGGGCGAGCAGCACCGCCGCTACCGAGACGGCCAGCCACCATCGGCGCCGGCCCATCAGGTCCGGGTCACGGGCGACGATGGTCCGCCGCACCCAGCCCTGGTGGGCCAGGCCACTCCACCGGGGCCGGACAGCCAGCCACCGACGCCGCAGCAGTGCCTCGGCCGGGAGCCGGGTGAGGACCAGCGCGGTGAACATGGAGACCAGCACGCCGATGCCCAGGGTGATACCGAAGCCGCGTACCGGGCCGGACGCCAGCAGGAACAGCAGCGCAGCGGCCACCAGGGTCGTGACGTTGGAGTCCGCGATCGCCGACCAGGCCCGGCTGAAGCCGTCCCGGATTGCGGTCCGCAGGGACGGCTTCGCGGCGTACTCCTCCCGGGCCCGTTCGAAGACCAGTACGTTCGCATCGACCGCCATCCCGATCGCCAGCACGAACCCGGCCAGCCCCGGCAGGGTCAGGGTGGCACCGACCGCCAGCAAGGCCGCGTAGGAGACCAGCCCGTACGCCACGAGCGCCACCGCCGCCAGCACACCGACCAGGCGGTACACCGCAACGATGAACAGGATGGTGGCGAGCGCGCCGAGCAGCGCCGCCCGGGCCGAGTCGTCGATCGCCTGCTTGCCGAGGGTGGGGCCGACCACCTGCTGCTGGATGACGTCGACCGGCACGGGCAGCGCCCCGGCCCGGATCAGCAGGGCCAGGTCGCGGGCCTCGTCCGCGGTGAAGGAGCCGGTGATCCGCATGGCCGGCCCGGCGAACCCGACCTCGCAGGTCGCCTCCGGGCTGACCTGCGGGGACGAACCCCCCTCGTCGTCGAGCAGGATCGCGACCCGGCGCCCCGGGTCACCCGGTGGCGAACACGCGGCACGGGCGGTCAGCCGTTGCCAGGCCCGGGTGCCATCATCGGCGAAGTCGACCGCGACCTGCCAGCCGGCCGGCGGTTCGGTGGTGGCCCGCGCGTCGTCGATCTGCCGGCCGGACAGCGCCGCCGGCCCCAGCAGCACGGGACTGCCCGTCTCGTCGGGCACCGCCAGGCCGCCGGCCGGCGGCTTGGCGGATGCGGAGCCGGCGGGAGCGAGGACCGGCCGGAAGGACAACTGGGCGGTGCGGCCGATGACCTCGGCAGCCTCCCGGGGTTCGGTGACCCCGGGCAGTTCCACGATGATCCGCCGCTCGCCGGAACGGACAAGCGTCGGTTCGCTCACGCCGAGCTGGTCGACCCGCCGGCGCAGCACCTCCATGGCCTGGTCGGTGGTGGCGGCGTCGGCCCGGGTCTGGTCGCCGTCCCGGGTCTGCAAAACGATCTGGGTTCCGCCACGCAGATCAAGCCCGAGCCGCGCCGGCCGGGTGGCGACGAGCCACCCGGACACGACGAGCACGACAAGGGCGAGAAATGCGCGCGCGGCAGTAGCGCGCGACACGATGAGTTCTCCTAGGGCAGGGTGGTGCGCGGCACGGCGAGACCGGCCGCGGCGCCGGGGTCAGGACAGGGCGTCTACTGCACGCCGTCCTGGCGGTCCCCTGACCTGATCGGCCTCCCGGCCCGCCCGCACCCGATGCCCATCGCTGTCGCGTCGCAGGTGCCACGGCGCGGCGACCCTGGTGCCGCCCCGCTCCGACAACCACGCGAACGCCGTCAGATCCGGGGCGACCCGGCCCTGTCCACCGTGGTCGACGACCCGCAGGTCCGGCCGCTGCCCCAAGGCGTGCGGGGCCGACGCGATGACAACCTGAAGCACCGACGGCACCTGGACAGGCCCGGATGCCTGCGGTGTCTGCGGACTCGCGGCAACCACCGAGGTGGCGAAGAACAGCGCGACGACGACCGGCACGCCTGCCCACCGGCGGCACCATGCCGTGCGCGACAAGCGCTCCGCGGACATGAGGTCACCCTACGGCGGCGGCGCCGGTCCCGCCAGGCACTTCACTTATCGAGAACACCACGTGTGCAGATGCAAGGCGAGTTCGCCGGTTTCGAGCCCGAAGTGATCATCGATCGCGCCGTCGCGGCATGGAACGCAAGGCACGAAGGGCCCGTGGACAATGACCGGTCCCTATCCCAAAGCGAAGTCTTTCCATCGCTCCTAGCGCCAGTGGTGAGCGATTTCTTGTGTCGCACCTTCGAATATTACGACGAAGTAGGCACTCGGCTGACTGCCGGACCCGGGCGATGCGCCTGGTGTCCGAGGCGCGACCCGAGTACGACACTCACCCGGGTTTGCTGGCGCAGATGTAGCGTGGCTCGGCGGCGTACCGCCAGGAGAATTTCTCCCGGCGTAGTTCCTTGCCGTCCCTGCGGATGATGCGCCACGCGTCCTGGGTGAAGCCGTCGATGCCGTTCGTCTCGATGCACTTCGGTCCGGGCTGCAGGTAAATCACCTTCGGTGAGGTGACGTTGCGCCGGGCGCTCCACGTCGTCGTCACGCTGTCGTAGATCTTCGTGCTCCACACCGATACCGTGATCGACTTCGCGGTCCAGGACGTGTCCAGCAGCACCCCGTACGCCGTGTTGTTGCGGAACTTGAAGTCCAGGTCTGGGTAGAAGACGGTCGACTCGATCACCGGCGGGTACCGGCTGAAGTAGTACGAGTGCGGCTTGTGGTGCACGTCTTCCAGCCCGGCGTAATACGTGGCGTTGAACAGCGTTGTGGTGAACTGCGAGGTGCCGCCGCCCACCCCGGGGACGAGCTTGCCGTCCAGGATCACCGGCGCGTCCTTGTACCCCTGCCGGTAGCCGCGCTCGCCGGTGTGCCCGTTCAGCGAGAACGTTTCCCCCGGCTTGACCACCGCGCCGTCGACCTCCCTGGCGATCTGCACGATGTTCTGGCTGCGCGACGACGACAACCCGCCGGTGAACCTGGTGGTGAATGTCGACACCCGTTCGGTGATGCCAAGCTTGGCCATGTCCGCGGTCGCGGTCTTCGGCCGCACCGTCTTCACCGGCGCCGTGACCGACCGCCCGTCGGCGCGGGGCAGCACGGCCAGCAACTCACGGGCCAGCGCGGCGACGTCCACGGTCACCCCGCCGGTGCTCGCCACCACCCGCGGCTGACCGCCGTGCACCGAGACGGTCGCGTCGCGGGGTTTGACCTCCACAGTGGACAGCCGGCCGGCCAGTGCCGTCCGCAGCTTCGCCGGGTCCACCCGGGGGGTGATCCGACCGCTGCGGTCCGCGGTCAGGACCAGGCTCTTCGCGATCGCCGTCGGGGAGATCTCGAACCGACCCCGGTCGGTGGTCACCGCCACCGGCGCGGCGACCGCGGGGGCAGCGAGCTCGGCGACCAGCCGGTCCACGTCCGCGGCGGTGGTCACCGGAGAAAACTCAGTCAGGGGTACGGTGACCGGCCGGGCGCCCAAACCGGACCCGTCGAGCCACCCCGCCCGCACGGCGTCGGCGGACCGGCGCGGATCCAGGCCCCTGCCGGGTCTGGGATGCACCGCCCTCGGCGTCGTCCCGGAGAAGACCACGGCCGGCATGGTCATCGGCCTGCCGGCGGCACCCGTGGCCGCGCGCAGGACCGCGGCCAGCCTGGCGGCGTCGACGGCGACGACCGGGGCGACGGTGCGGTCACCGACGAGCCGCCCGACCGGTCCCGGTGTTTCCCCGGCGGCAGCGGCCACCGTGGCCTGCACGTCGACGACCAACCCCACGTCGGCCGGCGTCACTTGGACCGTCTTGTCCCCGACCAGCACCGGCACCGGCGCGCTGAGCTCGGTGGCCCGACTGGCCAGCGCGGCGCGGAACACCCGGGCCGCCTCGGCCTTGCTCATGCCCCCCAGGTCGAC
>DASQDS010000699.1:0-5230 GCA_035634075.1 Pilimelia sp.
CCGCCGCGACCGCCCCCGCGACCGCCCCCGCGACCGCCACAGGCGACCGCCAGGCGACCCGCCACAGGCGACCGCGGGCGACCGCCGCGCCGCGACGGTGCCGGTGAGAGCTCCAACGCTCTCAGCTCAATAGGCGCGCGCGGGCATCCCCGGCCATGGTCGGGGACGACTCAGCAAGCACCAGGCGATCAGCGGGGCGGACGAGCGGCCGGTTTCAGAGGTCGAACAGTTCGCGCAGGGCGTCGTTCAGCCTGGCCATGCTGGCGCCGGTGATCATGCCGACGCGCTCGGCGCCGACGCCGACCGGCAGCCGGCGCATCCGGTTGACCACCACGACGCCCGTCATCGGGTCCTGTTCGGCCAGCGGCACGGCGAACGGCGGCAGGCTCGTGGTGCCTCGCTGGCGCACGATCGGCGCGCACAGCGGCGACGCGTTGGGCCGGTTGTTGTGGGCGTCACCGGAGAGGACGAGCACCCGGTAGCGCAGGTCCGCCCGGTGCCCGACGGTCCAGATCTCGCCGCGCTTCACCTGACGCGGCGAGGGGGAGCGGCGCAGGTCGAGCAGGTCGACACGGCAGGAACGGCCATGGCAGCAGCCTACCGCCGGCCGGGTGCCCCGCGGCGCCGCGCCACCCGCCGGCTACTCCTCGCGGAAGTCCCGCACCGGGCTGGCCGGCAGCGGCGCGTTCCACTTCTGCAGCTCCGTGCCGGCGCACCGGCCGACCACGATCCGGCTGACCTGCTGGCCCGCCGGGAAGTAGGGCTCGGCCGGCACGGCCGCCGGGTCCGCCGGCTGCAGGCAGTACCCGTAGTCGTCGTGGATGCGGTAGCTGGCCTCGTACGTGGCCCGCTCCCGGTACACCGTCCAGCGGAACTGCCGCGGCAGGACGGTGCCCGTCGGGCACAGCTCGATGTCCGCGTACTGGCCGAGGGCCGTGGAGCCGGGGCTCTTCAGGCAGTAGACGCCGGCGGGGTACGGCCGGCCGGCCGCGTTGGAGGTGGTGGTGATCCGGCCCTGCCGCTCGCCGCGCTCCCAGGTCCACACCTGGTTCCACCGCAGCGTCGACCGCCGGGGCGTCTGCTTGCACGGCCAGGCCATCATGTAGCCGCGCGGGGTGCCGCCCACCGTGTTCAGCGGCGCGTCCATGCAGGTGCCGTACTTCCCGAGGTTGACCAGCTGGCTGGGCAGCAGCCCCTCGCCGCCGCTGAGCCAGCCGGCCGCCGCGGCGCCGGCGCCGGTCGCGCTCGTCGGTTCGAAGGTCTGCCGCGGCTCCCACGTCCCGTTGCAGCGGCGGCTCAGGAACACCGACCCCGCGGACCCGGTGGTGTTCAGGCAGAACCCGCTCAGACCGGACCCGTCCGGCCGGGTGCCCTCGAAGTTGGAGTTGTCGTTGAAGCTCCACTGCTGGCGGGGGTCGGTGACCGCCTCGCACGGCCACAGTTGCAGCACGAGCCCTTCGGCGTGCGCCCGGCCGGGGCCGGCGTCCACGCACATGCCGAGCCGGTGCGGCGCGCCGCGGGACGGGGCCACCGTCAGGTTCAGGCTGTCGGTGTACGCGAACTTCTGCTGCTCGCTGCCGTCCACGCACCGCACCGCCCGTAGCGGGGTCCCATCCGGTGGCGTCGACGAGCCGGCGTCCAGGCAGAGGTCCGTGTTGTAGACCTTGATCGGGCCGCCGGTGATGTTCGGCTTGTGGGTCCGCACCGGGTAGGTGGCCTCCAGCCGCCGGATGGTCCCGTCGGCGTCGGTGCCGCGGGCCAGCAGCAGCACGAACGCCGGCGTGTCCTGGGTCCCGATGCCCGGCACGCACGTGATCGGCGTGCCCCGCTGGTCGGCCTGCCGGATGCCCGGGTCCGCCTCGTAGTACTGGATCTCCACCGTGTACGCCGTCCCGGCCACCGTGCCGGTCAGCGGCCGGGTGTTCGGGGCGCACGGCAGCAGCCGGCGGTCCCCCGCCCCGGTAACCGGGTCGCGGGCGGCGCGGATCTGGCCGAGGGCCGCGTCGATGCCGGCCTGCGCGGCGTGCAGGGCGTCGGAGCGGGCCACCGCCACCCGGCTGCTCTGCACCTGCCTGACCACCATGGGGCCGAGCACGGCGCTCAGGCCGACGCCGACGAGCGTGATCAGCATCGCCAGCGGCAGCGAGCCACGGTCGTCGCGGGCCCGGGCACGGTCGATCATGATCCATCCCTCTGTTGCGGGCAGATGCCGTCGGCCGGCACGGCACCGGCGTTCAGGGCCGTGAAGGTCACGTCGGTCAGGGCGGATGTACGGGTGGTGCCGGCGCCCGCGGCGGTCGACAGGGTCACCCGCAGCTGCGGGTACACCCGGCCGCCGACCGCCGGCAGGCGGGTGAAGGGCCCGGCCGGTTGGGCGGTGGCCGGGTACGCGGCCGGGTCGAAGCGCGCCCCGGAGGCGATCGGCCGAAACGCCGTCAGGTTTGGGCTCGTGCCCTCCGGCCACTCCAGGATCTGCAGCTGCCCCCGAGCCCGGTCCAGGCGCAGCCGGTTGCAGGTACGGCTGCGCCCGGCATTGTTCGTGGTGAGGTACTCCACCACCGGGTTGCCCGCCGCGGACGTGCCCGGCTCGCTCAGCGCGGCGGCGTACCGGATCTCCCGGTCCAGGCGCTGGTACGCCACGTGCAGCTCGGACTGTGCCGAGGACATCGACTCGGTCTTGTTGGCCGCCTGGAACGCCTGCAGGATGCTGCTGGTGAACATGGCCAGGAAGACCCCCATGACGGTCATCGACACCATGACCTCGATGAGGGTGATCCCGGCGTCCGGCGGGCGCGGCTGCGGAGTCCTCATGGCCGGACCCCCCAGACGAACATGTACACGGCCGTGTTGCCCGCGTTGTCCGTGACGGTCAGCCGGACCGGCGTCGGCACGCGCGGCGTCTGCAGCCGGCCGCTGATGGCGCCGCCGGGGGTCATCGACACACCCGCCGGCAGGCCGGCGGCCGTCCAGGTGTAGCCGGCGCCACCGGCGGCGACGGGCTGGAGGGCGACGGTGGCGCCCACCCGGTCGGTGGTCCGGTCCGCCGGGCCCGTGGTGACCCGCAGCCCGCTCGTCGACTCGACGACGATCGTGAGGAACACCCGGTCCACGGCCCCGGTGCTGTCGGTCACGGACGCGGTGGTGACGAACCGGCTCGCCTCCTGCGGGTTGCCCTTGAACCGGCCGTGCTTGTCGACCTGCATCCCGTCGGGCAGGTCCTCCACCTCGAACTCGTACGGCTCCTGGCCGCCGGTCGCCCCCAGGTCCGCGGGCGGTCCGCCGCTGCCGAGCTTGCGGGTGATCGAGAGTGTCTCGATGGTGATCTGCAGCGGCGAGATCCGCCACAGGAACGTGTCGGACGCCGACCGGCCGTTGGTGTCCCGCACGGTGACGGTGACCGGCCGGGCCGGCGCCACCGTGGTGGGCGCGCCGGACACGAGCCCGGTGGTCGCGTTCAGGGACATGCCGGGCGGCAGGCCGGTGACGGTCCAGGTGTACGGGCCGACGCCGCCGGTCAGCGAGAGCGGCAGGTACACCAGCGTGTCGAAGGTGGTGACCTGGTCCGGGACGGGCACCACGGCCGGCAGCGCGTGCACCACCCAGGTGAAGTCGACGCTGTCCTCCAGGCCGTAGGCGTCGGTCACCGTGGCCGTCAACTGGTACGTGCCCGCGGCCGCGCCGGGGTCGATGGTGCCGCCGATCCGGTTGCCCGACCGCATGGTCAGCCCGGCCGGCAGGCCGGCCGGGCCGGTCACGATCCAGCTCAGCGGCGTGGTGCCGGCGGTCGCCCGCAGCACCACGTCGGTGACCGTGTCGCCGACGTAGTGCTGCTGGTTGGCCACCGCCTCGGCCACCGGCGCCCGGGCGGCGTCGGCGGGGTTGAACGCGGGCTCGGTAATTTCGGCGCTGATCAGCGTCTCGCCGACGTGGCTGCAGGCACCGCCGGCGCACGCGGCGGCTGGCCACGTCACGGCCACCAGCACCCGGTAGAACCGCACGCCCGTCGGCGCGTCCGTGCAGGGCACCGAGGCGCCGGCCACGCCGCCGAGGCCGCCGCGGACCGCCTGCCGGCACTCCCCGATGTACCAGTGCCGCTGGTAGCCGAGCCCGTTGACCGGGACGGTCTGGGCCACGGTGGGCAGCGAGGCGCACACCGGCGGCTGGAGCAGCGGCGTGCAGCCGGTGGCCCCCGCGTTGGTGGCGGCCGCCGGGTCCTCCGCTAGCTGCGTGAGCGGCAGCCGCTGGCGCAGCCGGTCCGGGGCGGTGCGCCACTGCTCCCGGACCGCGTTCTGGCCTCGCCCGGCGGCGACCTGGGAGCCCTTCAACGCGCGGGCGTACTCCAGGCCGGTGTCCGTCAACTGCACGGCGACCTGCTTGACCCGCTGCTCGCCGGTGACGGCCACCGAGCGGACGAAGAACATGCCGAGCGCGGCCATGACCGTTGCGACGAGGGCCACGGACACGATGACCTCGGCCAGGGTGAACCCGGCGTCGCCGGCCGCCCGGTGCGGCCCCGCGGCGCACCGATCATTGCGGCGCAGCATGCGAGAACTCCCGTCGTCAGGTCGTCGGGGCGACGAACGCCCGCAGGTCCAGCGTCAGGCCGGCGCCGCTGGCCAGGGAGGTGCCCTGACCGGCCGGCGACAGGGTGGCGGCGGTGATCAGCACCGCCCGCGGCTGGACCTCCTGGAGCTGGCGCAGGAAACCGGCCAGCTTGCCGGGGGTGCCTTGCGCGTTGAGGGTGAGCGGGAGGGAGTGCGCCGTACCGCCGGACACGGTGACGGCCGTCGGCGGGCCCACGGTGACGCCGCCGACGGTGACGCCGCTGGCCGAGCCGGCGGACTGCAGCTCGCGCAGGAAGTCGGCCATCGCGGCCTCGTCGGGCAGGGCCGCCCGGTCGCGGGCCAGCTCGGCCTTGTACCGCTCCAGGTCGCGGTTCTGCTCGCGGAGCACCGCGAGCCGCTTCTGCAGCCCGACGAGGTTGGCCTCCGCCGCGTCGACCTGCTCGTGCAGGACACGGGTCTCGGCGTTCTGGGGGCTGATCACCAGGAACCAGCCCAACGCCAGCAGGACGATGGCGCCCAGGGCGCCGCCGAGCACCCACAGGCGGTTGGCGTTCGCGGTTGCCATCAGTCCTCCGTCGGTTGGTCGGCACCGGGCCCGGCGGGCGCCGCGGCCGACGGCAGGGCGTAACGGCCGCTCAGGGCGTCTTTGGTGATGTCCACGCGGA
>DASQDS010000700.1:0-5480 GCA_035634075.1 Pilimelia sp.
ACCAACACCGGCAACGGCAGCGTCACGCTCACCCTCAGCTGACGGACCGCCGGCGGACCGCCGCGAGCATCCGCCGCATGACCAGCACGTGCCCGCCCGTCCCGACCACGGCCCGCCGGTAGAGCCCGCCGGCCAGCCCGGGAAACGTGGCCCGGGTCTCCGCCCGCAGCCGGGACCGTCCCGGGCCGGCGGGCTCGAGGCGGAAGATCAGGGCGTACGCGGAGAACCGGTGGCTGCCCTCGAGTACCAGCTCGCGCCCCGGGAGCGCGGTGACCACCCGGAAGCCGGGGACCGTCGAGCCGGCGGCGAGGGGCCGCGGCCCGGATGCGGTGTGCTCGGCGCACCCCACCAGCCGTGCATAGCCGGCCGCGCCGGGGCGCGCGAACGTCCGGTCCAGCGTTTCCCCCAGCGCGCGCCAGACGTCGTCGGCCCGCGCGGCGATGACGGTCGCGTGCTCGTCGACGTACGGCAACGCAGCGATGCCCATCACAGCCTCCCCGGACCGGCACGACGACGACGCCGGACACCAACCTAACAACCGTCGGCGGCGGCGGAGCCGGTCAGGGCCGGGAGTCGGCTGTCCGCGGCGGCGCGGTGCTCTGCCGCTCGATCAGCGTCGTCGCCAGCTCGATGCGGTCGTGCCCGGGCTGGCGGCCCGCGGCGAGCTCCAGGACCAACTCGGCGGCGGTGGCGCCCATCTTCATCAGCGGCTGGCGGACCGTGGTCAGCGGCGGCCCTATCCACCGGACGAACGCGAGGTCGTCGAAGCCCACCACACTGAGGTCGGCCGGGATGCGCAGCCCCTTCTCCCGGGCCGCCTCGTAGACGCCCAGTGCCTGCAGGTCGTTGGCGGTGAAAATCGCGGTCGGCGGGTCCGGCTGCCCGAGCAGGTCCCGGGCCTGGGCCAGGCCGCCCTCGACGTACAGGGGGGCCACCCGGAGCAGATCGGGTTCCACCGGTACGCCGGCGGCGTCGAGGGCCGCCCGGTAGCCGTCGAGGCGGGCCCGGCAGCAGATGAACTCATCCGGACCATTGATCATGGCGATCCGCCGGTGGCCGAGCTCGAGCAGGTGCCGGGCGGCGACGAGGCCGCCGTTCCAGTTCATCGCGCCCACGGAGGCGCCCCGGTGGGCGGGCTCGCCGGAGGGGTCGAGTGTCACGACCGGAATCGCCCGGCTGGCCAGCTCGCCGTGCTGGGCGGCGGTGAGCTGGGCCGAGACGCCGATCACGCCCATCGGGCGGCGGGCGAGCACCTGCCGCGCCCACGCCTTGTCGGGGGTGAGCTGGCCGTGCATCTCGGTGACCGTGGCCGTCAGCCCGTGCGGCCGGAGGACCTGCTCGACGCCCCGGATGATCTCCAGCGCCCACAGGCTGTCCAGGGCCTGGAAGACGATCTCTACGATGGGTGTCGGCTCCGCCCGGCCGTGCCGCTGGTAACCGTGGGTCCGGATGATCTCCTCGACCCGCTGCCGGGTGCTGGTGGCCACCCCGGACCGGCCGTTGATGACCTTGGAGACGGTCGGTGCCGAGACGCCGGCCAGCCTGGCGATCCGCGCGACCGTGATCTCCCGGCGGCGGCGGGCGCCGCCGGTCGTGTCAGCGTCGGGCGAGGTCACGGCTGGAAGCTTATGTTACCGCTCACTATCGGCGCGCGGCCGGACGTACAAGATCGTAAATCTGGTCAGCGGCGCGCCCCGTGAGCCGTTAACACCCAGGCGGCACCTCGTAGAAACGTTTCGGTCGGCGGAACGATCGATTGACGTCCGCCGCTACCTGAGTCAGGATGACAGGAGCCGGGAGGGGCCGGGGTGCACGTCCACACCGCCGTTGGGTGTGTCGTGTTTCGACGACCGGAGGGCATCAGCCCCCAGGTCAGCGAGGATCCGCCCGTGGCGCGGCACCCCCGCGCCACGGGCGAAACCACCACCGCCGCGCAACGAAAACTTCCCAGTCCTCCGTCGGGTCAGGTGCCGCCGCTGCCGGGTGGCCGGGGGTGCCATCCGACGCCGTTCGCCCCATTCGACCCGTGGAGATCGACCCCGTGAAACAAGCCGTGAAGCGCAGTCCCCGCCGATTGATCGGGCGGCGCCGTGGCGTGGCCGTCGTGCTCGCCGCGGCGTGTGCCGGGGCCGGCGTGGTGGTGGCCTCGATGCCGACCGCCAACGCCGCCATCGGCCCGGAGCAGGTGGTCAACGGCACCTTCGAGGCAGGTGCCGGCCCGTGGTGGTCCTCGCCGAACACGACGCTGGCCATCGTGGACGGCCAGGCCTGCGTGGACGTCCCGGGCGGCACCGTGAACCGCTGGGACGTCATCGTCGGCCAGAACGACATCACGCTGGCCGCCGGCGAGACGTACGAGTTCGGCTTCTTCGCCAAGGGGACGCCCGAGGGCAACGTCGCCCGTGCCCTCGTCGGCCTGGCGGTCGAACCGTACGACGCCTACGTCGAGGCGAGCCCGCCGACCAGCGTGTCGGGGAACCGCTACACGTACTTCTTCACCGCGTCCGCCGACACCGCCCAGGCGCAGGTGGCGTTCCAGGTCGGTGGCAATGCCAACCCGTTCACGTTCTGCGTCGACGACGTCTCGCTGCGCGGCGGCGCGGAGAAGCCGCCGTACGTCCCCGAAACCGGCCCCCGCGTGCGGGTCAACCAGGTCGCCTACCTGCCAGGCGGCCCGAAGAACGCCACCCTGGTGACCGACGCGACGGAGCGCCTGCCGTGGCAGCTGCGCAACGCCGCCGGCGCCACCGTGGCCCGCGGCCGCACGGTGCCGCGCGGCACCGACCCCTCGTCCGGCCTCGCCGTGCACACCATCGACTTCAGCTGGTACCGCACCCGCGGGACCGGGTTCACGCTGGTGGCCGACGGCGAGACGAGCCGACCGTTCGATGTGGACCCCGCGGCGTACGAGCGGCTGCGCGTCGACGCGCTGAAGTACTACTACACGCAGCGCAGCGGCATCGCGATCGACGAGGCGCTGCGTCCCGGCTACGGCCGGCCCGCCGGCCACCGCAACGTGGCGCCGAACACCGGCGACCTCGACGTGCCCTGCCAGCCCGGCGTCTGCGACTACACCCTCGACGTGCCCGGCGGCTGGTACGACGCCGGCGACCACGGCAAGTACGTGATCAACGGCGGCATCACCACATGGCAGCTGCTCAGCCAGTACGAGCGCACCCGCACGGCCCGGACGGCGCAGCCGGCGCGGCTCGGCGACGGCACCCTGGCCATCCCGGAAAGCGGCAACGGCGTCCCGGACATCCTGGACGAGGCCCGCTGGGAGCTGGACTTCCTGCTCAGCATGCAGGTGCCGGCGGACAGGCCGCAGGCCGGCATGGTGTTCAACAAGGTCCACGACGACACCTGGACCGGCCTCCCGCTGCTGCCGCACTCCGACCCGAAGAAGCGCGAGCTGCACCCGCCCACCACCACGGCCACGCTGAACCTGGCGGCCACCGCGGCGCACGCCGGCCGGGTCTTCGCCACCATCGACCCGGCGTACGCGGCCAGGAACCTGGCCGCCGCCCGGCGCGCGTGGGCCGCGGCCGTGGCCAACCCGGCGGTCTACGGCTCGCCCGCCGACGCCCAGGGCGGCGGTGCCTACGCCGACGCCGACGCCACCGACGAGTTCTACTGGGCCGCCGCCGAGCTCTACCTGACGACCGGCGAGCAGGCGTACGCCGACTATCTCCTCGCCTCCCCGCTGCACACCGCGGACATCTTCGGCCCGGCGGCGCTGGACTGGGGGCACACCGCGGTGCCCGGCCGGCTGGACCTCGCCACGGTGCCCAACCGGCTGCCCGACCGCGACCGGGTCCGGCGCTCGGTGGTCGCCGGCGCTGACGAGTACCTGGCGACGCAGGCCGCGCAACCCTGGGGCGTGCCGTATGCGCCGCCGAACAACAACTGGGACTGGGGCTCGAACAACCTGGTGCTCAACAACATGGTGGTGCTGGCCCACGCCTTCGACATCACCGGCCGGGTGACGTACCGCGACGGCGTGCTGCGCGGGATGGACTACGTCCTCGGCCGCAACGCGCTGAACCAGTCCTACGTCACCGGGTACGGCGAGGTCAGCTCGCAGAACCAGCACAGCCGGTGGTACGCCCGCCAGCTCGACCCCACGCTGCCGAACCCGCCGCGCGGCACGCTCGCCGGCGGCCCGAACTCCAGCATCCAGGACCCGTTCGCGCAGGGCCTGCTGACCGGCTGCGTCGGCCAGTTCTGCTACGTCGACGACATCCAGTCGTGGTCGACCAACGAGACGGCCCTGAACTGGAACAGCGCCCTGGCCTGGACGGCGTCGTTCATCGCCGACCAGACGTGACCCCACCACCCCCGAAAGGAACACCCGTGTCCCCTCACCCCCCGCGCGGCCGTCGCCGGCTCACGGTGGCTGTGGCCGCCGTGGCGATGGCCGGCGTGGCCGCCGCTGCCGGCTGGTTCGCCACCGGCACCGCCTCCGCCGGAGCCCTGTCCGGCACCCTCTACCGGGACCCGAACGGTCAGGTGGTCCGGTGGGTGGCCGCGAACCCCAACCACGCCCGCGTCGCCGTCATCCGCGACAAGGTCGCCAGCCAGCCGCAGGCGCACTGGATGTCCGGCTTCAACGTCAACACCGTGACGGCCGAGGTGTCCTCGCTGATCAACGCCGCGAACGCGGTGAACCAGGTGCCGGTGCTGACCGCGTACGGGATCCCGTTCCGCGACTGCGGCGGCGCCAGCGCCGGCGGCGCGACGGACTTCGCCCAGTACCAGCAGTGGGTCACCCGGTACGGGCAGGGCCTGGGCAACCGGCTCGTGATCATCATCCTGGAGACCGACGCGCTGGCGCTGCAGGACTGCCTGAACGCCAGCCAGTTGCAGGCCCGTCAGCAGGCCATCGCCACCGCCGCCAGGACGCTGAAGGCGGCGAACCCGAACGCCAAGGTCTACCTCGACGGCGGCCACTCGGCGTGGCACCCCGCCGCGACGCAGGCCGCCCGGCTCGCCGCGGCGGGCATGCAGTACGCGGACGGCTTCTTCACCAACGTGGCGAACTACCGTCCGGTGGCCGACGAGGTGGCGTACGGCCGGGCGATCAGCGCGGAACTCGCCGCCCGCGGCCTGCCCGGCAAGCGGCAGATCATCGACACCAGCCGCAACGGCGGCGCCACCGGCGCACAGGGCGACTGGTGCGGCGACGACGACACCGACCGCCGCATCGGCAGGTACCCGACGTTGAACACCGGCGACGCGAACGTCGACGGGTTCCTCTGGGTGAAGCGGCCCGGCGAGGCCGACGGGTGACGGTACACCCCCGGGACCTTCCTGCCGGACCTCGCCTACAGCCAGGCCAGCACCGCGCCCAACCCGCCGGCTCCCGGCCCCCCCGCGACCAGCGGCCCGCCGACGGGTGGCCCGCCGACGGGTGGCCCGCCGACCGGCGGCCCGCCTACGGGTGGCCCGCCGACCGGCGGCCCGCCGACCGGCACGCCGCC
>DASQDS010000701.1:0-1696 GCA_035634075.1 Pilimelia sp.
GAGCGAGCCGGGCCGGGTCCTGCAGCGGCGCGCGGACCTCGTCGATGAGCTGGTCGAGCGTCTGCGGTCGCCCGCGGGCGACCGGTGACCCGCTGGGTCGGGCCGGCCATCTCCTCCGGGCTCTGGGCCGGCCCCGCTACCCCACCTGATCCAAATCCCCGCCCGGACCTGTGCCGGCCGGCCCGCCCGCGGACGCACCGCCGCCCCGTCCGGCGGCGGTGCGCCCGGACCGGGCGCGGCCCCGGTGCGGTGGATCGTGATGCGGTGAAACTAGCTCGGCGGCCCCGCTGACATGACCGCCCGGTTGCGCGCCGCGGCCGGTGGCACCGTTGCGGGCTCGTTCGGCGCCGGCCGCGCCGTGCTGTCCTCGACGCCGGTGCCGGCCGGTGCCGGCGCCGGCGCCTGGGCGGAACCCTCTGCGGCCACGCCACCGCCGGTCCGCTCCGACCGGACCCGCTGAATCACGAGCGTGGCCGCCACGCCTAACGTGCCACCCACCAGGCCGGCGACGACTGGCCCACGTATGCTCCGCCGCTCCGCGAGGTCCGCACCGCACATGATGCGGTAGGCAACGCCAGCGCGCTGCGCCGACCGCAGGGCGTCCTGCCATGCCCGCCGGCCGCGCCGGGTGCCGGCCCCCCGGGCCCAGCGTCCGGTGACGCGCAGCCCGCCGCCGGCGTGACGGGCCGCCTCGCCCAGCTCCGCCGCGGCCATCGCCAACGCGGTCCGCAGATCGACCTCCACCTTGTGCCGTCCCATTCTGAGCACCATCCCCTCGATCGGCCACCGCCTGTGATGCTCCGCCGACGGCGCAGGCGCGGCCTCATCCGCCACGGATGGCCGCCCCGCTGGCGGGCCCAGGGCCGCCCCGCTGGCGGGCCCAGGGCCGCCCCGCCGGCGGGCCCGGGGCCGGGCCAGGACCGCGGGTCATGCCAGCGGGATGAGGCCGCCCGAGCACCGCCGCTCCACACTGGGTCGGCCCGCGCACCCACTCGGGACCGCGGACGGCTCTGGGAGGCGAATCATGGTCGTGGGCTCAGGTCCGCTGGAACGTGCCGTCGCGGGCGAGGACCGGCAGTGGTGGTGGCTCCGGCTGCTCCTCGGCCTCACCGCGCTCGGCATCGGCGTTGCCGCGCTGGTCTGGCCGGAGGCAACCGTACGCGTCGTCGGCTTCCTGTTCGGCGTCAACCTCATCGTGACCGGCGCTGCCCGCGCGGTGCTGTCCTTGTTCGTGCCCGACTACCCACCGCTCTACCGCGTCGTGGCCGCCGTGTTCGGCACGCTCACCGCCATCGTGGGCATCTTCGCGCTGCGCCACCTGATCGGTTCGGCGCTCCTGCTCGTGTTCATCATCGGCGTCGGCTGGCTACTGGACGGCCTGGGCGAGCTGGTGCTCGCGGCCGGCGGCGGCCGGGACGACCCCGGCCGCGGGTGGCGGGTCGCGGCCGGCGTGGGTTCGGTGGTCGCCGCGTTCGTGGTGTTCGTCTGGCCAGAGTTGACGCTTGCGACGTTCCTCGCCATCGGCGCGCTGATCCTGATCATCGTGGGCGTGGTCCAGACCGTCGGCGCGATCGCCGCCAGCCGGCATCGGCGCGCCGGCGGCGCCGCGGCGCTCACCCGGCCGGGATGAGGCCCGGGCCCGCAGCCGCCGGCCGAGGTCGGCAGGCGGCCGCACCGGCCGGCCCACCCGACCAGC
>DASQDS010000702.1:0-1987 GCA_035634075.1 Pilimelia sp.
ATGGGGGTGACCAGGGCGGACCGCCCGACGAGGTCCGCGCGGGTGAGCCGCTCGGCGAGGCGGTCGATCCGGGTGGTGGCCACCGCGGACGTGCCGAACCCCAGCTCCGCCGGCAGCGTCTCCGGTAGCGCGGCCGCCTGCCGACCGGCAGCGGTCAACTGGCCGGGAGCGGCGCCCCGCAGCGCCGGCTCGACCAGCCACGCCGCCGACGCACTGGCGAGGAACCCGCGCACGAAGTCGGCCCGCGGCACGACGATGGGGCCGTACGTGGCGGACTGCGCGGCGACGCCGGTGGCGGCGTCGGGAGCCAGCAGCCAGTACGCCGCGGTCGGGTCGCGCGGCCGCCAGATCCCGGTGACGGCGATCTCGGACCGCGCCCCGCTGAGCCGGTCGAGCACTGGCAGGCGGCTGCCGACCCGCGCGCCGAGCGCCGCGGCGGCCGGCTCGGCGATGGCCGCCTCGACCGGTCGCGCGCCGGGCCGCGGCCACGCCCCGGCCCGCAGGACGGCGTGGTCGGCGAGCCCGTCGAGGAACATCACGCTGCCCAGCACGCCGCCGTCGGCGCCCAGCGCCGCCGTGCCCGGCGGGTCGAGCAGCTCCCGCCCGCTGGCGTAGCCAGCGGCGGCCACCCGCGTGTCGAGGCCGCCCAGGCCGCCGGCGAACCGCGCCCGCACCGCATCGCCGCGGGCGTCCAGGTCCGCGACGCTCCGGCCGGCCGGCCCGCGCAGCAGCACGGAACGCTCGTCGGCGGGCGCCGCCGCCACGGCGCTCGCGGACCCGACGTCGACCACCTCGCGGCTGTAGTCGGTCAACCCGGTGAGGACCGCCGTAGCGATCAGCGTGGTGGCGATGCAGGCGAGCAGCAGACTCCCGGCCTGTCCCGCGCGCCGGAACACCAGCCTCATCGGCGGCGCACCAACCGGTCGGTCGTCATGGGGGGCACGTCGAGATTGACCGCTCGGCGGCGGCGGGCGGTTGGCAGGGTTACCCAACCGTGATCGAGGCGGTCGCGGGCGCGGGCCTCGCGGCGTTTGCCCGGCCGGGTCGTCAGCCGCAGCACCCGCCCATCCTAGGGAACCAGGCGGGCCCCGCTGGGCGGCTTCAGCACCGGTGTCAGGGCGCGGTACCAGTTTTCCGCCAGGTAGCGGTAGCCGGCGTCGTTCGGGTGCAGCGGGTCGGCGAAGCCGGTGGTCCGGTCCATCCCGTACATGCTGGTCAGCGTGACGCGGGGCCCCTTGGCGGCCACGACCGCGGGCAGGTGGGCGTTGTACGCCCGGATCCGCTCGTCCACCGCCGGGTTCTGCGCCGGCGGCAGCTGGCTGACCACCACCCGGATCCCCCGCCGGGCAGCCAGGATGTCGTCGATGAGCGCCGACAGGCGGCGGTGGGCGGTGGCGACGTGGTCGTTGCGGTTGGCGTCGTTGGTGCCGATCTGCAGGAGCACGACGTCGGGCTCCGCCGCGGCGAGCCAACTGGCGACGTGCCGGCGCACCGGGTCGATCCGCCAGCCCGGGTGGCCCTCGTTGTCCGGGTCCGGCCCGGTGCCGTTGCGGGCGGAGCCGACGAAGTCGACCGCGAAGCCGGCCGCGCGCAGGCGCTCGTACAGGTGCCCGCGGTAACCGTCGCGGGTGGTGCTGAAGGCGCCCCAGGTGATCGAGTCACCGAGCGGCATGATCCGCACGGGGGGACCGGTGGCCGGGATCCGGGCCGGCGGCCCGGCCGCCGGCGGGGGTGAACCGGCCGGCCCGGGCGCCCACGTGGCCAGCGCGGGGGCCCACGTGGCCAGCGCCGCGAGCACGGCGAGGCCCGCCGAGACCCGGGCGAGGCGGGGGACGGACGGCAGACGCAAAATCATGCACCAGCCTGTCTGGATCGGTGACGGCCTGACAAGGAGGTTCACCCCAACGGGACCTCACCGTCCCCGGTCGGCCGGTACGGGCGTGACCTGAGCGATTTGGGAGAACCGCTGTCGGCCATCCCGCGGGAG
>DASQDS010000703.1:0-3387 GCA_035634075.1 Pilimelia sp.
CCGGCACCGACCTGCGGACCGCCTGCCGGAAGACGCCGTACGGCAGGGGGTCGGACCAGCCGGGCACCTCGCGCGGTGCGGCGGCGGCCGGTTCGGCGCCGTCCGCCTCGCCGAACCAGTCCTCGCCCGACGGCTCCGTGGCCGGCGACAGGTCCGCATCGGGTACGTGGCCCGGCTCGCCCGCGCCGGCCAGCTCGGTCGCCATGATCGTGGTCTGTTCGTCGACCTCGCCGGTCACCGGGTGGGCCGGGCCCAGCCGGGCACCGGGCGGGCCGCCGCCGTCCCCGGCGGGTCCGTCGTCGTCGTCGCCGTTCCCGGCGGGTCCGTCGTCGCCTTCACCGTCGTCGCCTTCACCGCCGTCGCCGTCGTCGCCGGCGCCGTCGGCCTCGTCGTCGTCGGTCTCGGCCGGCGCGGGCGGCGGGATGACCGCCGGGTCCAGGCCGTCGTCCAGCAGCGGCCGGTCGGCGGTCAAGGCGCCGACGTCCATACCGCCCTCTGCCGCCAGGTCGGCGTCGGGGTCAGCGCCATCCTCGCTCTCGCCGCCTGCGTCCGCCGCCGCCTCGGCGTCCACCGTGTCGGCGTCCGCGCCCGTGTCCGCCGCCGCTCCCGTCGCCGCGTCGGTCTCGGCGTCGGTCTCGGCGTCGGGCGCAGAGTCGGTCGCCGCGTCGGTCTCGGCGTCGGGCGCAGAGTCGGGCGCGCCGTCGCCGCTGCCGGCCGGGACGCCGGTGTCCGCCGGGGCGTTAGCGGCGGCGGCCGGCGACGCCTCTACCAGCTCCGCCGGGGCGTCCACGGCGGACGGCTCGGTCCCGGGGCCGGCCAGGGCTTCCTCCTCTGCCGGCGGGCCGCCGGCGGCAGCGGGCGCTGCCGGTGGTGCGGGCGGCTGGTGCCGCACCGGGGGCAACTGGGCCGAGGCCGGGCCGTTGCCCAGGCCGCCCGCCGCCGGTGCCGCACCGAATGTGGGCCGGTACGCCGGCCGGCCCGGGTCCTGGGGGTGGCTGGGGTGCATGCAGTCCTCCGTCCCGCTCCGGTGGGCGGGCCGGCGGAAGGTGCCGGCACCTCGCCCCTGCGCCGGACCCGGCGGACGGCGCCCGTCCGGGCCACCGGTGCCCCGGACGCGTGCTGCGGGAGGGCTGGGGGTGCGGTGGTGGGCGGCCCGGCCCGGGTGTGGCGGCGTAGGTGTCAACCTACCGCCGGCCCGCCCCCCGCACACCCCGAGCGGGCCAGCGTCCCCGGTACCGCCGGCCCGGCGGCGCGGGCGGCGCGGCGTACGGAAGAATCCGAGGACGTGCCCGTCCCTCAGAACAGTTCCCTGGATCCGGCCATCGCCGCCCGGTTGCGCCGCACCGCGGACGGCATCGTCGCGGCCGTCGTGCGCCAGCACGACAGCGGCGAGGTGCTCATGATGGCGTGGATGGACGACGAGGCCCTGCACCGCACCCTCACCACCGGCCGGGCCACGTACTGGTCGCGCAGCCGGCGCGAGTACTGGGTGAAGGGGCAGACGTCGGGCCACCACCAGTACGTCAAGGCGGTGGCGCTGGACTGCGACGGCGACACGGTGCTGCTCAGCGTCGACCAGGTCGGCGCGGCGTGCCACCGCGGCACCCGCACCTGCTTCACGGACGAGCTGCCGGTCACCGCCCCGGTGGCGGAGCGGGAGGGCCGGCGATGACCAGCGGCGCCGTCGCCCCCGACGAGGGGCGCTTCCACGAGCTGGCCCGGGGCCGGCGGGTCGTCCCGGTGGTCCGCCGGCTGCTCGCCGACGGCGAGACGCCGGTGGGGGTGTACCGCAAGCTCGCCGGCGGTCCCGGCACGTTCCTGCTGGAGTCCGCCGAGCACGGGTCGGGCTCCGCCGGCACGGCCTGGTCGCGGTATTCGTTCGTCGGCGTGCGCAGCGCGGCGACGCTGGTGGAGCGGGACGGCGCGGCGGCCTGGCTGGGCACGCCGCCGGACGGCGTGCCGGCCGGCGGGGACCCGGTCACCGTGCTGCGGGAGACGGTCGCCGCGCTGGCCGGCGCACCCGAGCCGGCCGCCGACGCGGACCTGCCGCCGCTGACCGGCGGGATGGTCGGCTACCTGGCGTACGACCTGGTGCGGCGCTTCGAGCGGCTGCCGAGCACGGCCGAGGACGACCTGGGCGTGCCGGAGCTCGGCATGATGCTGGCCACCGACCTGGTGGTCCTGGACCACTACGACGGCTCGGCGATCCTGGTCGCCAACGCCATCCTGCCGGCGACCCCCGACGACCGGGCCGTCTCAGCGGCCTACCACCACGCCGTGGGCCGGCTGGACGCGATGACCACCGCGCTGTCCCGCCCCATCCCGCCGATGATCTCGACGGTGGACGCGCCGCCGCTCGGCGACGTGGTCAGCGGCATGGCCCCGGGGGAGTACCCGAAGGCGGTCGAGCAGGCCAAGGAGGCGATCCGGGCGGGGGAGTGCTTCCAGATCGTGGTGTCCCAGCGGTTCGAGCGGGCCACCGACGCCGACCCCCTCGACGTCTACCGGGTGCTGCGCACCTCCAACCCCAGCCCGTACATGTACCTGCTGCGCTTCGACGGCTTCGACATCGTCGGTTCGTCACCCGAGGCGCACCTCAAGGTCACTGCGGACAATGGCGTACGCCGGGCGTTGCTGCACCCGATCGCCGGCACCCGCCCGCGCGGGGTGGGCCCGGAGGAGGACGGCGCGCTGGCCGCGGAGCTGATCGCCGACCCCAAGGAGCGCGCGGAGCACGTGATGCTTGTCGACCTGGGCCGCAACGACCTGGGCCGGGTGTGCCGGCCGGGCACCGTGGAGGTGCCCGAGTTCGCCACGATCGAGCGCTACAGCCACGTGATGCACATCGTCTCCACCGTCGTCGGCGAGCTGCGCGACGACCGGACGGCCTTCGACGCGCTGGCCGCGACGTTCCCGGCCGGGACGCTGTCCGGCGCGCCGAAGGTGCGCGCCATGGAGATCATCGAAGAGCTGGAGCCGACCCGGCGGGGGCTGTACGGCGGGACGGTCGGGTACTTCGGCTTCGGCGGCGACATGGACATGGCGATCGCCATCCGGACGGCGCTGCTGCGCGGCGGCCGCGCGTACGTGCAGGCCGGCGCCGGGATCGTGGCCGACTCCGACCCGGCGGCGGAGGAACGGGAGACCCGCAGCAAGGCGGCGGCGGTGCTGGCGGCCATCGCGGCGGCCGAGACGCTCCGCCCGGCCCGCTGATGCCCGCCACCGGCCCCGCCGGGCGGCGGTCCGACCACCAGGGCCGGCGCCTGCTCGCGTACGCCGTCGTGCTGTGTCTTGCCGGCGCGGGCCTGGCGCTGCTCGCGGCGACCCGGGCCTGGACGCTGGTGGTCGAGGCGCGGCCCGCGCCGCTGCCGCCGGTGCGCGCGGCGC
>DASQDS010000704.1:0-10724 GCA_035634075.1 Pilimelia sp.
CCGACGGACGCCGCACGGCCGCACCCGGTGTCGCCGCACCCGGGTGTCACCGAGGTCCCGCAGCGGCCGCAGGAGATCGCCCCGTCGGTGGATCAGGTCCCCGCGCAGCCGCACTCCCCGCCGCAGGCCGCGTTCCAGGAGCCGTCCTGGACGCCCGACGGGGTGGTGCCGACGGCGGAGGACTTCGCCCGGCGGCGGGCGGCCCGGCCGGCCGACCCGGTGGCGGCGATGGGTGCCCGCGCGGCGCTGCGCAAGACCACCTTCGGGCTGGTCAAGCTCGGGCCGGGGGCGCGTGAGCAGGAGTACCGGCGGTACGTGGAGACGGTGCGCCGCAACTTCGGCGGCCTGCGCCAGGTGACCGTCGTCAATCCGAAGGGCGGCGCCGGCAAGACGGTGGCCGTCCTCCTGCTCGCGATGACCTTCGGTCAGAAGCGCGGCGGTTACGTGCTGGCCTGGGACAACAACGAGACCCAGGGCACGCTCGGCATGCGCGCGCAGCAGGATTTCCACTCCCGCACGGTCCGGGACCTGCTGCGCGACCTTGGCCAGTTCCACGGCGCACACGGCCGCGTCGGCGACCTGTCGCAGTACGTCCGGGCGCAGGGCGAGGGCATGTTCGACGTGCTGGCGTCCGACGAGTCCGCGACGGCGGGCGAGATGCTGACCGCGATGTCGTTCGGCGAGCTGCGTGAGGTGGTGTCCCGGTTCTACAAACTGATCTTTGTGGACACCGGGAACAACGTGCGCGCCCAGAACTGGCAGGCCGCCATCGACGCGACCGACCAGCTCGTGGTCACGATGTCCGCCCGCAACGACTCCGCCGAGACGGCGGCGCGGATGCTGGACCACCTCGAGCAGACGGGCCGGCAGCGGTTGGTGCGGCAGGCCGTCAGCGTCGTGTCGATGCCGCCCACCCGCAAGGACATCGACCTGCCGGCGATCCAGCGCCACTTCGCGGCACGCACCCGCGCGGTGCTGCTCGCCCCGTACGAGAAGCTGATCGACTCCGGCGAACCGCTGCGCTACGCGCACCTCTCCGGCGCCACCCGGGACGCCTGGCTCAAGATCGCCGCAGCGGTGGCCGACGGCCTGTAACGGGCCGTCAGTCGCCCGCCAGGGCGTCGCCCGCCTCGGGGTCGCAGTCGCGCAGGAACTGGGCGCACCGGGCCGCCTCGTCGGCCTCGCCGATCTGGTCCGCCGCCCGGGACAGCACGTGCAGGCTGCGCAGGAACCCGCGGTTCGGCTCGTGGCGCCACGGCACCGGGCCGTGGCCCTTCCAGCCGCTGCGCCGCAGCTGGTCGAGGCCCCGGTGGTAACCGGTGCGGGCGTACGCGTACGCCGGCACGGGCTGCCCCGCCGCCAGCGCCCGCGCTCCCAGGGCCGCCCAGGCCGCGCTGTAGGCGGGGAACCGGGCGGCCACGCCCGCGTACGCCTCGTCGCTGTCGCTCGTGGTCGCCTGGGCCAGCGCGGCGGCGGCCGGCTCGTCGACCGGCAGCATCGTCGCCGGAGGTTGGGGGAGAAGGTTGTGCATTGGCCCATTCAACTCCCATACCCACCCGGCCGGTGGGCGACAGGCTGAGGGATTCGTCACGCGCCCACCCCGGGTGGGACGGCGGGCCGGCCCGCCGGGCAGGATGCAGCAATGCCCAGCCCACCGCCGCCCGACGTGATCGACCTGCACGACGCCCCGGATGTCGAGGTGGAGACCCGCGAGGAGCTCGACCGGCACCTCGCGGCGGGCAGCCTCGCCGGCCTGACCGTGCAGGGCCTGCGCCTCGACGCGCCGCCCGCGCCGGACCTGACCGGCGTCGCGCTCACCGACACGCTGTTCGTCGGCTGCCACTTCGCCTCGCGGGAGGTGGAGGCGGACCTCGTCCGGCGCGGTGCGCACGTGGTGCCCGGCTTCCCCGGCGCGCCGTACCCCAGCCAACCCACGCACCTCTACACCCCGGCGGACCTGGCACACGGGTTCGCCGAGGGCGGGTTCGCCGCGATGTACGACACGGTGGTGTACGAGCACTTCCGGGCGCACGGCGGCGCGCTGCCCGACGTCCGGGAGGCGCTCGCCCAGCGGCTGCACGACCACGGCATGGACAACGCCCTGGCCGATGCCACCCGCCGGTGGCTCGCCCGGCACGGCCCCACCTCGGTCGTCGGCGTCATGGGCGGGCACGCCGTCCCCCGGGGCAGCGCCCCGTACCGGCTGGCCGCCACCCTCGGCTGGGCGCTCGCCCGGGCCGGCAAGCTCGTCGTCACGGGCGGCGGGCCGGGGGTGATGGAGGCCGCCAACCTGGGCGCCTACCTGTCCACCCACGAGGCCGGGGAGCTCACCGCCGCGATCGACGCCCTCGCCGCCGCACCGGCTTTCGCCGACCACGAACCGTTCACCGCGGCGGCCCTCGCCGTCCGGGAGCGGTTCGCCCCGGCGGCCGCCGAGGGCGATCCCGACGCGTGGGCGCGGCGTGGCGGGCTGGCGATACCCACCTGGCTGTACGGCCATGAGCCGGCCAACCTGTTCGCCGGCCAGGTCGCCAAGTACTTTTCGAACGCCGTCCGGGAGGACACGATCCTGCGGCTGGCCCGCGGCGGCATCGTCTTCGCCGCCGGCCGGGCGGGCACGGTGCAGGAGGTCTTCCAGGCCGCCACGAAGACGTTCTACGGCACCGACGGCGCCAGCGGGGCGTACGTTTTTCTGGACCGCGCCTTCTGGACGGACACCCTGCCGGTGGCGGCGCTGTTGCGCGCGCTGCTCGCCGACTCCCCGCGCGGCGACCAGTCGGGCCTCGTCGTCGTCACCGACTCCCTCGCCGAGGCGATGGCCGCGCTGACCACCTGACTTCCACCGGAGGTTGGACGCCTCAGGTGACGGGGATGCGGCGCCAGAAGCCGGGCGGCAACTCGACCTCGTCGGCGCCGCTGAGGCCGTTCTCGTCCAGGGCGTTGTAGATCGCCAGCCGCGCGCCGTCGAAGAGGAACTCCACCGCGTGCAGCACGGGCGGCCGCCAGTCGACGGCCATGTCGCGTTCGATGATGTTGACCGCCCGCAGGCGCCGGCCCCGGACCCGGCGCACCGCGCGGTGTCCGCGGGCCCGCCAGTCCAGAGTGACGCCCGGCCAGTCCGGCGGCCGGGACATGTCCACCTGGCCCCAGGTGATCGCGCACTCGTCGAACTTGCGGTGCGCGACCTCCACAATGGCCTCGTCGAAGCCGAGGATCACCGGCCCGTGCGCGAACCAGGCGTCGCCCGCCACGTCCCACATCAGCCAGGCGTCGGTCAAGGGGCTGCCGACGAGACCGCGGAAGCGGCTGCGGTGCGCCGCGGCGAGGGCGAGCGGGCTGTGCTGCCAGTGGGGCTCGTACCCCTCGATGCCCAGCACGGCCGACCCCTCATCGACGGCGAAATCGAAGAGACGATCCTATTAGACCGGACGCGGCCGGCCCGCGGTGACGGGCCGGCCGCGCCGATGGCGTCTGACCGCCGGGCTACTTGCCCAGCGAGGTGCCGACCGAGCGCAGGTCCTCACACGCCCGGACGACGCGCTTGGCCATGCCCTCTTCGGCGGCCTTGCCCCAGGCCCGCGGGTCGTAGGCCTTCTTGTTGCCCACCTCGCCGTCGACCTTGAGCACGCCGTCGTAGTTGGCGAACATGTGTGCGGCGACCGGCCGGGTGAACGCGTACTGCGTATCGGTGTCGACGTTCATCTTGACCACGCCGTAGTCGAGCGCGGACCGGATCTCCTCCAGCAGCGACCCGGAGCCGCCGTGGAAGACCAGGTCCAGCGGCTTCTCCTGGCCGTACTTGGCGCCGACGGCGTCCTGGATCTCCTTGAGGATCTCCGGCCGGAGCTTCACGTTGCCCGGCTTGTACACGCCGTGCACGTTGCCGAAGGTCAGCGCCGCCATGTAGCGGCCCTTCTCGCCCAGGCCGAGCGCGGCGACCATCGCCATGCCGTCCTCGACGGTGGTGTAGAGCTTCTCGTCGATGGCGCCGACGACGCCGTCCTCCTCACCGCCGACGACGCCGACTTCGATCTCCAGCACGATGTGGGCGGCCGCGGCCTCCGCCAGCAGCTCCTCGGCGACCTTCAGGTTCTCGTCCAGCGGCACCGCCGAGCCGTCCCACATGTGGGACTGGAACAGCGGAGCCTCGCCGCGGGCCACCCGCTCCTTGGAGATCGCCAGCAGCGGGCGGACGAACCCGTCGAGCTTGTTCTTCGGGCAGTGGTCGGTGTGCAGGGCGACGTTGACGCCGTACTTCTTCGCCACCTCGGCGGCGAACGCCGCAAACGCGACCGAACCGCTGATCATGTCCTTCACCGTGGGGCCGGACAGGTACTCGGCGCCGCCGGTGGAGACCTGGATGATGCCGTCGCTCTCCGCCTCGGCGAACCCGCGCAGCGCCGCGCTGAGGGTCTGCGAGGAGGAGACGTTGATCGCGGGGTACGCGAACGCGCCGGACTTGGCGCGGTCGAGCATCTCGGCGTAGACCTCAGGGGACGCGATGGGCATGTGCGGACGCTCCTTGTATGTGCTTCTTCCGATGAGTGCGCCGGACCGCGCTGTCCTCCGCCCGGCAGTATCCCGCAGCCGTGTTACGCCGCGGTTCGCGACCCGCGCCGACGAACGCCCGGGAGCCACCCGGGACGGCGGGTCGGTGCGGTGTCGCACCGCGTCCCATGGTCCCACCGCACACCGGCGCCCGGAAGGGGAACAAGGCCCCGCCGCCGTCCCACCGGCCGGCGCGGCGCGCGGGCTGCCGACAGAGGCGGCGGGAACCGCCGGGGCACCGTACGGTGGAACCGATCGGATGGCGGACGCGAGGAGACACGACGATGACCCAGCCCGGCGAGGACCTCGCCCTCGGCGCTCACGTGACGCCCGACGAGCGTGCGCTGGAGGCACCCGCCCAGGACGCGGTGGAGCAGGCCACGGTCGCAAACCCGGTCCACGACGTCGTCGAGGTGCACCGGGGCCTGGAGGTCGCTGAATGGGACGCGGTAGAGCAGGCGCAGATCGTGGAGTTCGACGACGAGTACAGGTGACGGTCGGCTGAGCCACCGGCCCGCCCGCCCGGTGCGGGCCGGTGGTCAGGTTGCCAGTGGGGCGGCGAAGGCGAAGGCGGCGTAGCCGACGACCCGGCTCTCGTCGCCGGTCGCCGTCGCGGACGTGCACCGGGCGAGCAGGCTCGGCCGCAATCCGGTGTGCCTGGCCCAGGCGACTGTGCCGCGGAGGGCGAAGACGCCGCACGCGTCCCGCATGCCGATCCGCTCCGCCGCGAGCTCCAGCACCGCCTGCGCCGTCCGGGCGTCCTGCGTGTCGGCGAGCGCGGCCGGCTGGTAGTGCGAGAGGTCCGTGCTGCACAGCACCACCGTGCCGGCCTCCGCGACCGCGGCCAACGTGATCACCACGTCGTCCACCGACGACGGCCCGACGACGATCGGCAGCACCGGCGTCCCGGCCGGCAGCGCGCGCTGCAGGAACGGCAGCTGCACCTCCAGCGAGTGCTCCGGGGCGTGCGGGGCGTCGTCAACGACCAGGTGCCCGTCGTGGGCGAGGGCGCGGACCGCCCCGTCATCCACCGGCAGCTCGCCGAGCGGCGTCAGCCAGCCGGCTGCGCCGGGCGCCGCGCAGCCCTCCAGGCGGACGAGGTGGGCCGGCCCCAGGAGCACCACCCGGCGCACCTCGCCGGCGTGCCGGCGCAGCCGCGCGTACACCTGGGCGGCCGTCGGCCCGGAGTAGTCGTACCCGGCGTGCGGCACGACGTACGCGCTGGCCAGACTGTCCTCCGCCGGCACCCGCACGGCGTCGAGCAGCCCGTCGACGAGCGCGGCGAGCACCTCGGGGTCGGCGGGGTAGAACCGCCCGGCGACCGCGGGCGGACGCGTCGCACGCCCGTCGGCGGCCCGCGCGGGGCGGTGGCTGGGTCGGGTCATGCGACACCTGCCGGGGAGGAATGGGTTGTCGGGGGGACACTACGCACGCGGGCGGGCGACCACAACGGCTACGGGCCCGTGTCCGCCGGGCGGATCGCGGGTCGTGGCCAGGTTGCTCCGGTCAGGTGATCCGCACGGGCAGCCGGCGGGCCCCCCACCGCCCCGGCGGGCCGGCGAAGCGGCCCGGCACCGCCGTCCCGCAGCCGGCGCAGCGGCCAACGTCGTCGAGCCGGTAGTCGAGGATCTCGTACCAGTCCCGCACCACCACCGGCGTCGCGCAGGTCGGACAGCGGGTGGTCTGCCCGTCCGGGTCGTGCACGTTGCCGGTGTAGACGTACCGCAGGCCGGCGGCGAGCGCGAGCCGGCGGGCCCGGCGCAGGGTGGCCGGCGGCGTCGGCGGCACGTCCCGCATCTTGAAGTCCGGGTGGAAGGCGGAGAAGTGCAGCGGGACGTCCGGCCCGAGGTGCCCGGCGAACCATTCGCACTGCCGGCCGATCTCCGTGTCCGAGTCGTTGTGTCCGGGGATGAGCAGCGTGGTCACCTCGAACCACACCGACGAGTCGCGGAGGAACTCCAGCGTCTCCAGCACCGCGTCCAGCCGGGCGAACGTCACGGCGGTGTAGAAGTCCTCGCTGAACGCCTTGAGGTCGATGTTGGCCGCGTCCATGTGGGCGTAGAACTCGGCGCGCGGCGCCGGGCTCATGTAGCCCGCGGACACCGCCACGGACCGGATGCCGCGTTGCCGGCAGGCGTCCGCGACGTCCATCGCGTACTCCATGAAGATCACCGGATCGTTGTACGTGAAGGCGACCGACCGGCAACCGAGCCGCTCGGCTGCCTCGGCCAGCGCCTCCGGCGACGCGGCCGACGACAGGGTGTCGATCTCCCGGGACTTGGAGATGTCCCAGTTCTGGCAGAACCGGCAGGCGAGGTTGCACCCGGCCGTGCCGAAGGAGAGCACGGGCGTGCCCGGCAGGAAGTGGTTGAGCGGCTTCTTCTCGACGGGGTCCACGCAGAAGCCGGACGACCGGCCGTACGACGTCAGGACCACCTGGTCCGCCACCCGCCCGCGGACGAAGCACAGGCCGCGCTGCCCCTCGCGCAGCTTGCACGCGCGGGGGCACACGTCGCACTGGATCCGCCCGTCCGGCAGCGGGTGCCAGTGGGTGGTCGGCACGGTGAAGGGATCTGCCATGCTCAGCGCGTCTGCCATGCTCGGCCCGTCTGCCATGCTCGGCCCGTCTGTTCTGCTGGCCGGCCGGTCGTGGTCGGCCCACCCGCCACGCTAGCCCGCGGGCCGGCCGGGGCCAACCGCGCCGACCCAGCGGGCTCGCAGGGTGGCACCCTAGACTGCACGACGGGCCGCCGCCGGCGCGGCCATGCCGCCGTACGGAGATGAGGTCCCCCCGTGCCGACGACAACCCTCGCCCTCGGGCCGGATTTCCTCGACCCCGAGCGGCTGATCTCCGCCTTCGGCTTGCTGGGCCTGCTGGCGATCGTGTTCGCGGAGTCGGGGCTGTTGATCGGCTTTTTCCTGCCGGGCGATTCCCTGCTGTTCACCGCCGGCCTGCTCGTGGCCGACGGGAAGTACCTGCCGTACCCGCTGTGGCTGGTCTGCCTCCTGATCACCGCCGCCGCCATCGCGGGCGACCAGGTCGGCTACGTCTTCGGCCGGCGGGTCGGGCCGGCGCTGTTCCGGCGCCCGAACTCCCGCCTCTTCCGGCAGGAGTACCTGCTCAAGGCCCACGACTTCTTCGAGCGCTACGGCGCCCGCTCGCTCGTGCTCGCGCGGTTCGTGCCGATCGTGCGCACGTTCACGCCGATCATGGCCGGGGTCAGCCGGATGCGGTACCGGACCTTCGTGATCTACAACGTCATCGGCGGCGTGCTGTGGGGCACGGGCGTGACGGTGCTCGGCTACTTCCTGGGGCAGATCGACTTCGTCAGCGCCCACATCGAGATCATCCTCCTCGGCATCGTGGCGGTCTCCTTCGTGCCGATCGCCGTGGAGCTGTTGCGCGCGTGGCGGGCGGCCCGCCGCCTCGCCGCCGACCCGGTCGCCCGGGCCGCCGCCGAAGAGGCCGAACGGGCGGCGCTAGCGGAGGCCGAGGCGGAGGCGCGGGCATACGCCGCGCAGGAGGCATACGCCGCGCAGGAGGCCGAACGCGAGCGCCACGGCCACTAACCGCACCCCCACACCGGCGTGCGCCCACACCCGCGCGCGCCCACACCCGCGCGCGCCCACACCCGCCTGATCAAGGGATTCGTGCCACGACACGCCGCTCCGGCCGGCGCCAATCCCTTGATCACGCGGCATAACGCGGCGTCACGCGGCATCACGCGGACGGGCGCGGGGTGGGTCAGGCCTGGGTTAGGGCGGTTGCGGGGACCTCGGGGAGGGTGGTCAGGCGGCCTAGTGCCAGTGCCCGGTAGGTGAGTTGCGCCGCCTCTTCAAGGTTGCGGGCGCGCTTGTGCGCCACCTCGACCCTGTCGCCCACCACGGAGCACCCGTGCCCGGACAGCACGACGGCGTTCACGCCCCCGGCGACGGCCGCGGCCGCCACGTCCGCCAGCTCGGCGCTGCCGGGCGGCCGGAACGGTGCGACGGCGATCTCCCGCAGGTAGAAGGCGTGGTCGGTGGTCGCCAACCGGACCCGCTCGCCGAGGGCGTCGAGGAGCAGCACCGTCTGCGGATGGAGGTGGACCACGGCGTTCGCGTCCGGCCGAGCCCGGTAGGTGGCCACGTGCAGGGCCACCTCGGTGCTCGGCGGAGGCGCGCCGGAATCGACCGCCGTCCCGTCGGCGACCCGGACACGGACGAATGACGGCCGGTCCAGGCGGTCGAGCCACGTGCCGCTCGCGGTGACCCAGCAGACATCGTCGCCGGGTGCGCGTGCGGACAGGTTGCCGCCGGAACCCACCACCAGACCCGCGTGCACGACGTCGTAGCCGACGTGCGCAAGCTGCTCCCGGAGGTCTCCCGGCACGTAGTTCACCGGTGCTCCTCCTGAAGGTCCGGCCAGACCGCCTGGCGCGCCCACGATCGGCGCCAGGCGGATGTCCCCCACCCCGCCCCGGCCGCTCCCACACGGCGACCCGGAACAGGGCGTTGCGTCAGCGAGCCTTCTTGGTGGCTCGCTTCCGCGGAGGCGTCAGCAGATCGGCGATCGTCGCGATCGCCGACGGGACCAGTCGGTAGTACGCCCACACGCCGCGCTTCTCCCGCTCCAGCAACCCGGCCTCCGTGAGGATGCGCAGGTGATGGCTTACGGTCGGCTGGGACAGGCCAAGCGGTGCGGTGAGGTCACAGACGCAGGCTTCCCCTTCAGGTGCCGACTGGATCAGGCTCAAGAGCCGCAGTCGGGCAGGGTCAGCCAGCGCCTTGAGGACTCCCGCGAGTCGCTCGGCATCAGCTCGCTCGATCGGCTCGCCGGCTAGCGGCGAGATCTGAGGCATTGTCATTTCGGCCAACGCAGTTCCCACGAATCCCATCCTTCCACCAACAGCATCGACCTGCCTGCATATCAGCAGGTCCGAACCGGCAGTCTTCTAGGCCGGAAGGCCAAGGTCGGCCAACGTATAGGCCGAGCGGTAAGGAAGCCCCACGTCCCTCACCGCGTCACCCGCACCCCGATCGACAATAACCGCTACGCCCACAACGAGGGCGCCGGCCTGCCGTAATGCCTCAACTGCCGTCAAAACACTTCCACCCGTGGTCGAGGTGTCCTCGACCGCGAGCACCCGCCGGCCGGCGACGTCCGGACCTTCGATCCGGCGTTGCAAACCGTGGTTCTTCTCTGACTTGCGGACAACGAATGCGTCAAGCTTTCGTCCGTCGTCCACCTGGGCGCCAGAGTGCAACATCGCGGCGGCGATCGGATCCGCCCCCAGCGTCAGGCCGCCCACCGCGTCGTACTCCCAGTCGGCGGTCAGGTCCCGCATCACCTGGCCGACGAGCGGTGCCGCCGCGTGGTGCAGCGTCACCCGGCGCAGGTCCACGTACCAGTCCGCCTCGCGACCCGACGACAACACCACCCGGCCGCGGATCACGGCCAGGTCGGTGATGAGTTTGCGCAGGTCGTCACGAGCCCCCATGGACGCAGCGTACCCATGCGATGCACGACATCGGCCGATGCCCCGCCCGTGGCGTGACGAACCGAACACTGGCGTTCTTGAATGAGGGCTGCATCGCGACGGCCGGAAGCGCCTGGTCAGGCGCCGTCCCGGCCCAGGTGGCGGCGGGTGTCCCGGGCCACGGAGCGCAACAGCCGGCGCGGGGCGTACCGCATCCCGGCCACCGCGAGCTTGTACTTCCAGCCGGGCACGCTGACCAACCGGCCGCGGCCGAGGTCGCGCAGGCCCTCGGCAACGACCGCGTCGGCGTCCAACCACAGCCACTCGGGCGTCTTCGACATGTCGATGCCGGCCCGTTCGTGGAACTCCGTCCGCGTGTAACCCGGGCACAGCGCCATGACGCGGACCCCGTACCCCCGCACGGACTGGCCCACCGACTCGCTGAAGTTGGTCACCCAGGCCTTGCTGGCCGGGTACGTCGACCCGGGCATGACGGCGCCGAACCCGGCGACGGACGAGACGTTGACCACCGCGCCGTGGCCGCGCTCCACCATGCCGGGCAGGACCGCCAGGGTGAGCCGCAGGACCGCGTGCACGTTGAGGCGCAGCAGCCGGGCCTCGGCCGCGGCCGTGGAGCGCAGGAACGGCTGGTGCAGGCTGATGCCGGCGTTGTTCACCAGCAGGTCCACCCGCGCCGCCAGGCGGCGCTCCACGGCC
>DASQDS010000705.1:0-6080 GCA_035634075.1 Pilimelia sp.
GACCCGCCGCGCCGCGGCACCGACGCGGCTACCGCTGTCCACTATGACCATCCCGGCCTCCGCTCCGTCGACGCTACGCGGAGCATATCGAGGCGCACCGATAGTTCTCCTGCCCCAAGGGGCACAACCCGGCTGCCCTCAGGCGCCGACCCGCCTGCGCAACATCGGCGATGCGAGGCGGGGGCCGCGTCGCGATAATGAGGGCTACCGCCGTGTCCACTTCCCGTGGAGGTGCTCCCGTGGTCGCTCCCGATCGTTCCGCCGCCCCCCTCCCCCTCGTCGTCGACCGACCGAACCGCCGCGGTGCGCTGATCGGCGTCAGCGTGCTCGCCGGCGTCCTGCTCGCGGTGCTGTGGTCGTACGAGTTCGTCGACCACGTGATCGGGGACAACGTCGCGGATGCGCTGCTCGGCCGCGACGCCAAGGCCACCGCCATCGGCGGCACGATCGCCGGCCTGGCGTTCGCCTTCGTGTCCGGGCTCGCCGGCACGTTCACCGCCTGCAACATCGCGGTGGCCGCCGCCATCGGGCCGATGAGCCACGCGAGCACCGCGACGACCCCGCGCCGGCCGGGCGACCCGGCCCCGGCCGGCCGGTCGCACGCGCGGGACCTGCTGCGCCCCCTGGGCTGGCTGACCGTCGGCATGGTCGCCGTGTCGGCGACGTACGGGGCGATCGGCGTCCTGCTGGGCGACCTGCTCCCGCAGCTGTCGACGGAGCGGATCGGCCAGCTGCCGGTCCGGCTGCTCCAGTCCATCGTCGTCTTCGGGCTCATCGGGCTGGCGTTCGTCTACCTCGGCCTGGCCACGCTCGGTGTGGTCCGGGACCCGTTCGCGCACCGGCCGGTCGCCCGCGTCGTCACCCTCGGCGCGCTGGTCGGCGGCTTCCTGATCGGCCGGCCCTACCCGCTGTTCAACAAGCTGTTCCACTGGGCCGCCGAGACCGGCAACCCGTTGTACGGCGCCGGCGCGTTCGTGCTCCAGTCGCTGGGCAACATCGCGATCGTCGCGGCGCTGTTCGCCGTCCTGATGCTGGGCAGCCGGGGCGCGTTCCTGCGCTGGCTCACCGCCAGCCCGGCGCGGACCACCGCGATCACCGGCGCGCTGCTGCTGGCCCTGGGTGTGTTCACCGTCGTCTACTGGGACGTCCGGGTGCCGGCGATCTTCGGCTTCGGCTGGTTCCCGACCATGCCGTACAACAACTGACGGCGCGACGGGTCAAGGTCCTTCGTGGACGATTCGCGGGGGCGCGACGCTCTCCCGGCTGAAATCCGCTTCCGGCCAGCACGTCGACGCCGGGCCCGCATCGACCGCGGGGCGCGGGCCACCACGGCGGCCCGCGCCCCGCCTACCCCACTCAGCCGCCGATGTGCCGCTGCGCGACCAGGTTGGGCAGTTGCCGCCTGGCCACCACGTGCCCGGCGCTGTCGTACCCGACCAGCACCGGCGAGTCGACCCGCCGGTCGGCGAGGTACCAGAGGAAGAACTGCCCCTGCGCGGGTACGGCCGCCCGGACGGTGCCGTCGGGGAGGAGCAGGTCGGCCCGCACCGCCTTCCCCGCCGGCCCCCACATCGTGTGGATGCCCCGGTCGTCCGCCGATCCGCTTACGGTGCCGAACGGCTGACCCTGCTGCTGGTCCGCGGTTGGGCACTCGCCGCCGGCGAGGTGGAAGTCCGCCGGGGCGGGCCGGTCGAGGGCGCCGGGCGCCTCGAACATCGGTGACATGCAGACGGTGCCGTCCTTACCGGTGGCGGCCCAGACCGACAGCACCCTGCCGTCGGGGCCGGGCGCCTGGGCAACCCGCCGCGCCGTCTGAACGTCCACCCCGCCGTCGGTCTCGGCCGTCCACCAGCTCAGCTCGCGCACGAAGGATTCCGGCAGTACGCCGCCGGCCGCGGCGACGCCCACCCCCGACGGGACCAGCACCGCCGTCAGTGCCGCGGTGACGAGGACCCGCCGCCGAACCGACGGCCGGGGCACCGCCGGCGGGTTCGTGGCGGTGGCCGCCAGCACGCGCTCCAGCGCGGCCGCGCGGTCGGCCGGGGGCCAGGCGTCCGCCACGGCGGCCGTGGGCTTGATCCGCTCTAGGACGGTCATGGGGTCGCGGGTGCTCACGTGGTGCCTCCAGGGGCGGGGAGCGGACGTCGGGTGGCTTCGGGGTGCGGTCGTGGGTCGGGATCGAGGCCCGCGCGGAGCCGGCGTCGGGCCCGGAACAGGCGTACGTGGAAGGCCGCCACCGAGCACCCGGCCACCGAGGCGGCCTGCTCGGCCGGCAGGCCGTCCCAGGCGGTCAACAGCAGCGCCTCCCGCTCCTTGTGCGTCAGCGCCGCCAGCCCGGCCAGCACGCTCGCCCGTTCCGTGGCCAGCACGTCGGCCGCCACCGCCGGCTCGGCCACGCGGTGCAGCCGCTCCAACTGGCTGGTGAGCTGGGCCTGCCGGTGCCCGGAGCGGCGCTGGTTCGCGATGGTGTTCCGCGCCACCACCAGTAGCCAGGGCAGGGGATCAGCGGGAACGCTCGCCAGCCGCCGCCAGGCGACCAGGAATGTCTCCGATACCACGTCCTGGGCGGTGTCGGGGTCGACGTGGCGCAGCGCGTACGCCAGCACCCGCGGGCCGCACTGAGCCCACAGCGCCTCGAGTAGCTGAGCCGGCGCGGCCGGCTCGTGGTTGTCTCTCACGACAAGGAATGTCCGGCCACCCCGGCGACCTTACGCCGATCGGCGTGCTCCGGACGATCAAGGCCGTCGTCCCGACCCCACAGGTCAGCGCTCAGGGGTGGGTCGCGATCTGGTTCCGGCCGGCGCGCTTGGCTTTGTATAGGGCCTCGTCGGCGTGCTGGATGAGCGAGTTGACGTCGTCGCCCCCGGCCGGCGCGGCCAGGCCGACGCTCACGGTGACCGGCAGCGGCCCGACCCGGGTGGCGACCGGGGTGGCGCCGACCACCTGGTGCAGCCGGGCTGCGGCCACGCACGCATCCTCCTGCGCCGTCTCGGGCAGCAGCACGGCGAACTCCTCTCCGCCGTACCGGCAGATGACGTCGCTGTCTCGGAGCGTGCTGGCCAGGCGGTGCGCGACTTCCCGGATGACGTCGTCGCCGGCCAGGTGGCCGTGCGTGTCGTTGACCCGCTTGAAGTGGTCGATGTCGATCATGACGACCGCCATGGGCCGCTCGTAGCGGTGGCTCGCGGCGACTCGGTGGCGCGCGAAGTCGAAGAAGTGGCGCCGGTTGAACAGCCCGGTCAGCGAGTCGCGGGTGGCGAGTTCCTCGACCTGGCGGAACAGCAGGGCGTTCTCGAGCGCGACCGCGCCCTGGCCGGCCAGGGCGGCGGCGATGTCCACCTCCGCCTCCGTATAGGGCCGGGCGGGCGGGGCCCCCGCGATCAGCAGCCCGCGCTGTTCGCCGCGCACGGTGAGCGGCACCGCCAGCCAGGCACCGGTCTCCGTTCCGAGCAGCCCGGGGGGCAGGTCGGCGGCGGCGTCCACGCCGAGCCGGCCGCCGTCGGCACCGAGGCCGACCGCTGGGACGGCGGCGCCGACGGCGGCGGTCCCGTTCCCCAGCGCCGCGCTGACCGTGGTGGACCCGTCGTCGGCGCACCGCAACAGGACGGCCGCGGCGACCGGCAGGGCCGCGGCGACGGTGTCGACAAGCCGCTGCGCGACCTGCTGCGGGTCCAGGCTGGCCCCGAGGTCGGTCATCGCCCGGTGCAGCAGCTGGGCCAGGTCGCGTTCACGCCGGGCGGCCTGGATGCCGAGTTCCAGTTGCGCCGCGCGCGCGGTCTCCAGCGACGTCGCGACGTGGTGCGTGATGGCGGCGAGGATGTCCAGGTCGGCGGTGGTGAAGATGCCTTTGGCGGTACGGCTGTCGAGGTAGATCACGCCGATCAGCCGGCCCTTGAGCTGGAGCGGCGCGACCATGATGCTGCGGAGCCCGTGGATGAGGGAACTCTGCGAGCCGAGCGCCGCGCCCTCCTCGCTGCCCGTGACGACAAGCGGCTCACCGGTGTCCCGCACCCGGTCGACGAGGGTGGAGCCGTAGCCGGTGAGGACGGTCAGGTCCGCCCGGGCGTCGTCGCGCCCGAGGTAGGGCCTGAGCTCGTCGCCGTCCCCACCCGGCTCGCGCAGGAACAGGAAGGCGCGCTCGGCGGCGAAGACGCTCACGATCTCGTCGAGCACCAGCCGGGCCACCTGCGCGGGATCCAGGGTCGTCGCCGCCGCGAGTCCGACCTGCTGCAGGGACTGCAACCGCCGCTGGTTGATGCCGGTGGCGGCGGCGGTGACGTCCACGTTGACCGTGCTGGTCGCGGTTCGGCGGTGCGAGCCCGTGGCGGGGCTGGCCGTCGCTCGCCCGCCGTCGACCACGCCGAATTCGGCCTGGACCCAACGCACCCGGGTCACCCAGCCCTGTTCGGCGGCGACCAGGGCGGCGATCCTGGCCTGCCAACGAGCGTCGGCGTGCCGGCCCAGCCCCTGGTAGGCGCGGGCCCGGATGCGGGCCATGTCGAAGTACAGGAGCGGTAGGTCCAGGCCGTGCCGGTGCTGGTCCACCCGGGCGAGGCGGCGCAGGGCGCCGGCGTTGTCCCCGCGCAGTTGCCGCAGCGCGCAGTGGGCCACATCGGCGTACGCCCGCAGGACCGGGCCGTTCGCGGCGCGCCGGAGCTGCCTGACCGCGTCCGCTGCCGTCGCCAGCAGCCTCGCCCGGTCGGCGGGATTCGCCGCACCGACCTGGGCGAGTCGACCGAACGCCTGATGCACCCAGAACGCCCGGTCGATGTTCCACGCCTTCGCCGGCGTCGTCCCCAGCGCGTGGAACTCCGCCAGGGCCGCGTCGAGCACGTCCCCCACCTCGCCCTGTTCGACGGCGAGGTGCACGGCCGCGATGGCCACCTTCGTACGAAGGACCGTGTTGCCCGGCATGCTGGCCAGGGCCTCGCGGGCGACCCGCAGCTGCCGGGCCGCCTCGGCCGGTTGTCCCGACAGCGCGGCGATCTGCGCCCCGACCGCGGTGAACATGTGGCGGAGCACCTCGTCGTCACCCTGCACGCGCGTCAGCACCTGGTGGTGTGACTCGGCGGCCAGCCGGGCATGGCCGCGGACCAGCAGCATCTGCTCGAGCGTGGCGGCCATGGTCAGGTGCAGGCCGACGTCCATCCATCGTCCCTGCTCGGCGATGATGTCCGTGAGGTCGGCGCCGCTGGTCGACGACATCGGGGGCAGCATGTCCAACACCACGCCGCGGAAGTAGTGCAGCCGAGCGGTCAGACCGAGATCGCCCGTTCTCCGCGCCGCCTCGGTGGCGCGCCCGAGGATCCGCTCGCACCGCCTGCGGCGTCCCATCGCACCGGCCAGGAACGCCACGCCGCCCTGGTTGAGGATGTACTCGGGACCCGGGCGCAGGTGCTGGGCCAACGGCATCGTCCGGAGCAGGAGCGCCGCCACCAGCGGCAGGCGTTGCGCCATGGTGGCCGCCTCACCGCCGGTGCCGGTCAGGGCCACCCGCAGCCGGTACCGTTGCGCCGTCGCGGGCGGCACGGCGCGCCACCGCGCCGGTAGCCGGGCGAGCACGGCGCCCCAGCCGGACAACGCCAGCGTCGAGACGGACAGCAGGAGCGGGTTGCGCGGCAGCGGATGCCCCAGTTCGGCCAGCCCCTGTCGGACGCGTTCGATGGCTTGGTCGCCCTCGTAGCGCAGCAGGTGCGCGTCGGCCAGGAGCCGGCACACGTGGGCCCGGCGTTCCGGGTCGGTCTCGCCGTCCAGCGCCAGCTGCAGCTGCTCGCGCGCGAGGTCGTAGCGGCCCAGGCGGTGCGCGGCCAGGCCGAGGTCGGCGTGGAACCCAGGGCCGGGCCGCAGGCCGGCCACCTCGGCGGCCGCGTTCGCCTGGGTCAGGAAGTCCAGCGCGTCGGCCGGCGCCAGCTGGGCCAGTGCCGCCGCCCCCGCCGCTGCGGCGGCCCGGAACACCCGATCCGGGCGGTCACCGGTGCCGCCGAGCAGGTAGTGGCGGGCCACCTGGTACACCCGGTCGGGGTCGACATCGGGCGCGGCGTCGGGCGCCGCTTCGGGGTCGATGTTGGGGTCGGCGTGGC
>DASQDS010000706.1:0-1899 GCA_035634075.1 Pilimelia sp.
GCCCGCCCGGTTGACCGCCGCCCTCACCGTGGCCACCGCGCCGTCGGCCGGCGGCTCGGCACGCGATGCGTGGACGGCCTGGCGCCGCGACGGCGCGGCCCACCCCTCCCCCAACGCCGGCCGCTGCGAGGCCGCCCAGGCCGGGGCCCTGGACCTGCGGCTGGGCGGCCGCAACGTCTACGGCAGCCGGGTGGAGGACCGTCCGACGCTCGGCAGCGGGCGGCCGCCGGCTGCCTCCGACGTCCCCCGTGCCGTCCGGCTCTCCGCCGCGGTGTGGACCGCGGCCGCCGCGCTCGCCGCCACCGCCCGGGCACTGCCCCGCCTCTGACCCACCGTCGGGGCCTCACTCCGCTCCGTGACCGCCCCGGTACGACACACGGGGACACGCGGACGGTGCACGCCGGACCGTCACGCAGAGGCGTGCACGTCGTCGCCGAACGTCGTACGGTCCCAGGACACGGAGCGGCCGGTGGCCTGGAGGTCACCGGCGTACCGCGGTGGTCGAACCAACGGCACCCGGCGCCCCGGCCGGGCCCGGTCCCGGCGGCACAACCGTGGAGTCGACATGACCGCGACCCCCTTCCCGACCCTCCCCCGCAGCACCGACTCCCCCGCTCGTCCGGCACCGCAGCCGGCGCGCAGCGCCATCGCCGCACGGCGGCTGGCCGGCCGGTACCGCTACGACCGGCGCGCCGGCACGTGGTCCTGGTCCCCGGAGATGGCCGTGCTGCTCAACCTGGCCCGCAACGGGGCCCACCCGTGCACCGAGCTGCTGGTCCGCTCGCTGCACCCGGGCGACCGTCCGCGGACCCTCGACGCCATCGCCGGCGCCTGCACCGCCGGCCTGCCCTTCGCCCTGCGCGTGCGGCTGGGCAGCCGCAGCGGCGGGGAACGCCCCGCCGTCCTCATCGGTGAGCCCGTCGTCGACGCCGCCGGAGCCGTCGACGCCCTCGAGGGCGTGCTGGTCGAGGTGCCCCCGGACCCCGGCCCGCCCGAGCCCCGGCAGGGTGCCGACGACGACGGCGACGGCGAGGACCGGGTGCACGCCCTGGAGACCGAGGTCACCCAGCTGCGCACCGCCATGAGCAGCCGCGCGGCGATCGAGCAGGCCAAGGGCATCCTCATGCTGCTCACCAGCTGTGGCGAGCAGGTGGCCTTCGACCTGCTGGCGCACATCTCGAGCAACTCGCACCGCAAGGTCCGCGACGTCGCCGTGGCGATCGTCGAGTCGGCGGCCGGGCACGCCGGGCTGCCCGAGGACATCCAGGGGCTCATGCGCGACGTCTGCCCCCCACGCCCGCACCACTAGGGCGCGCCGTCCGCCCCGGGAGCCGCCCGCTCCCGGGGCACACGGGAGAATGCCGCTGTCGCCGGTGGTCGCCGGTGGTCCCCGAGCCGAGAGGGGGCACGCGGCGTGCTCTACCAGGTCGTCCGGTTCCTGCTGCGCCCGTTGTCCCACCTCGCGCTGCGGATGCGCGTGACGGGGCAGGAGAACGTGCCGGCCACCGGCCCGGTGATCCTGGCCAGCAACCACCTGTCCTTCATCGACAGCATGGTCATCCCGCTGTCCGCCCCCCGCCGCGTGCACTACCTGGCCAAGGCCGAGTACTTCACCGGCACGGGCGTGGGCGGCTGGCTGACCCGGACGCTGTTCACCGCGCTCGGGGCGATGCCGGTGCAGCGGCAGACGTCCCGGGCCGCGCAGGAGGCGCTGGACACCGCGCTGGCCGTACTGCGCCGCGGTGAGGGGTTCGGCATCTACCCGGAGGGCACCCGCTCGCGCGACGGCCGGCTGGCCCGCGGCAAGACCGGCGTCGCCTGGCTGGCGCTGACCGCCGACTGCCCCGTCGTCCCCGTGGCCGTGCACGGCACCGACCGGGTGCAGCCGGTCGACTCCCG
>DASQDS010000707.1:0-12108 GCA_035634075.1 Pilimelia sp.
CGGCGTCCTCATCGCCGCCGTCGCCGTCCTCGCCGACATCGCCGTCGCCGCCGTCACCGCCGGCGCCGGCGCCGGCGCCGGCGCCGTCCTCGGCGTCACCGCCGTCGTCGTCGCCGGCGTCCCCGTCGGCGGCGTCGCCGCCGACGTCACCCGGCGCGGCGGCGCATCTGGCCGGTCGACCACCGGGTCGGTGGGTTCTGGGCTGCTGGGTCGCGCCGCCGGCGTGCTTTATGGAGACGTTGGGACCCGGTACGCGGAGGAGTGGCGTGGCGAGCTGTACGACCTGCGCGCCGAGGGCGCCCGGTGGTGGCAGCGGGCCGGCTACGTGATCGGAGTGCTGCTGTGGGCCGCCCCCGTCGTCGCCGTCACCTCGCGCCTGAGCCGCGCCCGGGCGGTGGACTGATGGCGGGCGCCGACAGGAGTGTGGAGCTGGAAAAACTCCTCAGCGAATTGACCTTGTAGCACGCCAACACCGTGGGCCTGCCCCCTGCGAGCCTGGATTTCGAGGTCGTCTGCTCCGACGACGGCACAAAGTACATCGCGGAGATGAAGACCAACGGTGAGTTGACGTCGTACTTGATCAAACATCCGGTTGAAGGCAACGCACTCGGTGGGGATGGCGTTGGCGCGCACACTCCGGCCACGACGCCCACCCGAGGGCCGTCGTCAGGATGGCTGCTCCACATGATCGTCATGCTGTTGCCCGTCCCGGACCGACAGCGGTGGCTGGAGGAGTGGCGCGGCGAGCTGTATGACCTACGCGCCGACGGCGCGCGGTGGTGGCGGCGCGCGGCGTACGTCGCCGACATCGTGCTGCGCGGCGCACCGCGCCAAGCCATCACGCTGCGCCGGCAGGGCCACCGCGCCGTCGAGTAGTCCCGCAGAACCGCGAGGCGCCGCCGGCGAACTCGCATCCCTTGTTGAACGACTCCCGGGTGCCCGGTTCCATCCGACCGGACGGGCACCACGGGAGCCATCCAGAACGGAGACACCCGCCATGCCTGACTGGGTCCCCACCACCATCATCCTGCTCTACGCCGGGATCATCACCCTGCTGGCGCTGGCCGGGGTGTTCAGCGAGACCGTCGGGCGCCGCGACGCCGCGTACAAGGTCCTGTGCACGATGCTGCCCTGGGGCGTGCTGGCCATGGCCGCCCAGGCCGCAGCCGACCACTTCGCTGCCGGCGCGTAGGCCAGACGAGCCTCGTCGAGGTGTTCGTCTATCCACAGGCTGTGGATCGAACTTGTGTACGAGTAAGAAGTACCCGTAGCCGGGAGGTGCATGAGCGGGAGATTGCCTTCTGCAACGCCACGGTGTCCCGGCCGGCTTCCTACCGGATGCCGCCGAACTAGACCAGATCCTCCCCCGGGCCACGCCAGGACGAGCCGGTCAGCCGGTGACGGCGGCCGGACGCAGGTAGCTGTCGAGTTGTCTTCGCCGTACGGCAGACGGTTGCGGGCCTCGCGGGGGGCGGCGCTGAGCTGGTCGAGTGCGCTGGTCACGATTTGGTAACGGAGTGGCTTGCGTCCTTCTAAACTGGCGTACTAGCGCGAGTTCTTAGGTCGGCGTTCTCCCAGCTCAGAGCCCATATGAGCGAGTATTTATGCCGCTGGAACGGCTGTGCTGGCGTTCGGCTCGTCAAGTCCTCACAATCGACAGCATGACCAAGAGAAACCGCAAAAAAGATCGCTACGCCTCACCCGCCGACTACAGCACCGAGAAGCGTATTACGAACACGAGCGCCATCCTCATTGAGCCGAAGCTAGAAGAGTATTCGGAGATTTCCGCCGATGCTATGGGGGCAGACTATGGCGCAGCATGCCTCGGCGCCAGTTTGATCCCGGTGCAGAACGGATGGGGCCTGTTCCACTGCACGGTGCTCGACAAGAGAAAGCGCCGCGCTCGGGCTACTTTGGCAACTCAGGACCCGACTTATCATCGCGCTTTCGTTGCGGCGGCTTCCTATCCGGACCGAGGCGTAGAGCTTGACATCGCGTTGGCCAGATATCCGTATATGCGTCGTGGATGGCCAGGACCTTCACGACAAGGGGGAAGCTGGATCAACGGCGAGTCCATCCCTTGGAGGTCAACGTACCGCGACGCAGCTCCGCAGCCTGGCATGGAAGTAGGTCATCTGCACGGCGTCCAGGCAACCCTCTCAGGGGCGATGCGGGAGGTGTACGCGGCATTGTGCGTAAGCCCGAGGGGGAGCCACTGGACCATTCTTGACGATGAGCCGGTTCGAGAGATATCGAAACTAGTCTTCCCGGACAGTGGTGTTGAAGTCTATTTTCCTGCTGGAGTTGCGGTGATGCCGGGATGGGTTCTTCCGTCCGCACCTAACAAGTGTGATTCATGTACGTAGTCATGGCGTTGCCCGATCAGGATATTCGTCACCTCGGTGGTGCCGCATGAAAACCTCCACACTCGTCGGCGGGTCCACGCTCACCAGCCTGGTGGGGGGCATGGTTCAAATGATTGGCGTTCCGTGGGGCGCGGTGCTGGCCATCGTTATCATCGGCTTGGCGGGCACCATTATCCTGAGCCTCGCCCAGGTCGCCATGCCGCAGGAGTCTCAGGACAAGAGGCTGCTCTGGGAACGGTTCCTCGAGTACTGGGAGCGCCGCCACACCGCCGCGTCGGCGAATAAGAACCGTCCACGGAAAGCTGAGCAGGCCGCTGCCGATCACGACGCTACCGTTGCCGCCCTGGCGGGTTCGCCGACGTCCAGTGAAGGCACAGCGGCGCGCTCGCCATGAGGCGGGTTCGCTGGCGGCGATGGTGAGCGTTTACTGGTAGGCACTCTGCCCCCTGTGGGCCTTGACGGCGGCTCGGGGTGGCTGCCGCGGCATGTGCTGCGCGGCGAGCTCGACCGGCTCTTCCCTGGGGCCAGGCCAGGACGAGCCGGTCAGCCGGTGACGGCGGCCGGGCGCAGGTAGCTATAGACCGTCTCGCGGCTGATGCCGAACTCCTTAGCGAGAGCGGACTTCCGCTCGCCGGCGGCGGCGCGCTCGCGCAGGTGCTGCGCCTGCTCGGCGGCGAGGGCGGGTTTGCGGCCGGTGTACACGCCGCGCTGTTTGGCCACGGCGATGCCCTCGCGTTGGCGTTCGAGGATCAGGGCGCGTTCGAACTCGGCGAAGGCGCCCATCACCGACAGCAGCAGGGTCGCAATCGGCGAGTCCTCGCCGGTGAACGTGAGGCCCTCCTTGACGAACTCCACCCGGACGCCCTTGGCGGTCAGGGTGCGGACGAGCCGGCGCAGGTCGTCGAGGTTGCGGGCGAGGCGGTCCATCGAGTGCACCAGGACGGTGTCGCCGTCGCGGACGAACGCGATGAGCTCGTCGAGCTTCGGGCGGGTGGTGTCCTTGCCGGATGCCTAGTCGGTGAAGATCCGCTCCACCTCGATGCCGTCGACTTGCCGGACGGTGTTCTGCTCGACGGTGCTGACCCTGACGTACCCGACGCGCATCGTCTCGCCTTCCTGACCCGTACCTCAACTACACGCTGCGGCCTTTAACTTATAAACCTTGCCCCAAGGGTTGAAAGCTATAACGCAGAGCCTCCATGCTCATACCCCTTGCTCTAAGAGTTATGGGCTATGGAGGTTTCATGATTCATATCAAGCTCGGCCCGACACGTCCCGCCGCTGAGGACGACACAATGCATCGCGACTACGTCGGCTGGTCGCCGGAGCTGAGCCCGATCAAGCTGTTCGAACGTAACCGGGGGCGATGGAAGTTCGGCGCCCGGGCTCGCCAGGAGCGGTACGCGGTGTTCTCGTCCACCACGACCGGCACGATCGTGCTGGTGGCCGAGATCGACGACTTCGAGGACGTCGGGGCCGGCAAGTCCGCAATCGTCGGGACCGTCTTGGAGCCCGGCGACCCCGTGTACGACGGCTTGATTGGCCAGCCGAGCCTCGACCAGTACCGCAACCCGGTCACCTACATCGACGACCACACTCTCGACCGGCCACGAACCTGCGGCTGCGGCTGCGGCGGAGTCGTCGCCGGCGCCCGACAGTTCCTTCCCGGCCACGACCAGCGCGCCATCCACGACCGGATTCTGAGCAGTGGGGTAACACCATGGGCTTCGTCCGGTGATTCGACGACACCTACCGCCAGCCCGCTGAGCAGTCGCAGGATTAACTTGCCCACTGTGCGGTCGCCGTGTCGCTGGGGCGACCGCACACGTCGAGCAGCCTCGACAACGCGACGTGCCTGAGGTGCACCGACCAAGCGGCCCGGGTGATGGCCCAGCAGGAACAGCACGACGCTGCGCGGCCAGGACATCCTCGGCTGTGACCGCCACGGTGGCGCCCCTTGGCATCGACGGCCGGCTGATCCGGGTCGGTGTTCTAGGCCGGCGGCTCGGTTGCCGTCCGGACAGGCTGATGCCCCGACCAAAGGTCGGGGCATCAGCCTTGTTATTCGGCCTGCTGGTCACCGACGGGGCAGGACGGGACGGGTCATTGCCTTATGCCGCCGTCCTTGGCCGGTGATCGCGCTGATCTGGTTCACTCGTCGCCCGATGATCGCCGAGCTGTTCGAGGATGTGGGAGCTGTCCGGGGCGACGGCGGGTTTTTCGATGTAGTGCTTCTTCGTGACCTGCTCGGTGGCGTGCCCGAGCTGGGCTGCAGCGTTCCTGGTGCTGGCCTCCTTGTCGATGAGCGTGGCGACGGTCTTGCGGAAGGTGTGCGGCGTGACCCACTCGAGACCCGTGTCAGCGCGGGCTTGCCGCCACTGACGGCGCACGTTCTGCGGGGACAGCCAGGTGTTCCGCCGGGAGACGAAAATTGCATCGTGCGGGTTGTCGGCGGCGGTGAGCTTGCGGGCCATTAGCATCCCGACCGCGAACCGGGGCAGGACAACGGTGCGGTAGCCGGCGTCGCTCTTTGTCCACTCCTGCCGAAAGAAGCCCTTGCCTTTCAGATAGACGATGGTCCCCGAGATGGTCAAGGTTGGACGTTCGCCGGCGGGGTCCACGTCCTCCCACCGCGTTGCCAGGATCTCGCCGATGCGGGCGCCAGTGGCGAGCATGAGGTCGACGATGTCGCCCAGGTCGCCGGTGGGACGAGGCCCCGATTTGCCGGCGGTGGGCTCCTGCCACTTCCGGATGGCTGCGCGGACACCGTCCAGTTGCTCCCCATCGAGTGCGCGGACCTTGCGGCGGCGCGGGCCACGGAGCCGACCGGTGTCGCGGACGGGGTTGGCTGTCAGCGCGCCTCGGCGCACAGCTAAGGCGAACATCTGGCCGAGGACCACCTTGGCACCTTTGGCCGCTGCCGGACGGTCCGTGGCGATCTCGCGGAGGAATTTGTCGAGGCGGCCGGCGCCGGCCTCGCGAATGCGCAACTCTCCCAGGGCGGGCACGATAGACACGCGGATGCTGATCTCGTACCTACTAATCGTCTGTAGTGAGACGCGTTCCTCCGCGGTGATCTCTTCGATCCACAGGTTGGCGAGTGTACGTACGTGGGTGTCCCTGGTGACCTCGTCATCGTTCGGGGTGGCACGGTCGCGGAGCTTCTCCTTCAGGGCGCGGATGGCGGCGGGTGCCGTGGTGCCGATGGCTTCGACGTCGCGGGTCTTGCCGTCGTAGTCGCGGAACCGGGCCCGGGCGCAGTACCGGTGGGGGCCGAGTGTCTCGGTGCGGATGTCGCCCCAGGTGCCGATCGGCAGTGGTGGTCGGGCCATGCCTCAGCGCTCCGGGTCGGTGTGGGCGTCGAGCCAGCGTTCGACCTCGCTGCGCCGGTAGCGCAGGGTGTTGCCGATCCGGATGGCGCGCGGTCCCTTACCACGGCTGTGCCAGGCGTAGAGGGTGTTCTTCGGCTTGCCCAGCCAGGCCGCGACGTCGTCGACGCTCAGGAGAGGGTCAGGCCGCCACTCGGCGGCGGTCATCGCCGGCCTGCCGCGCTGGGCGTATCGGCCGGCGGGTGCGGCCTGTCGGGATCGGTGGGCCGCCGGTGGGCGCTGGGGCGGGGCCGTATGTCCCCTGGGATGGGGCCTGAGTAGGGCGGGCACGGATCAGGTGTCCTTTCTAGGTCCCGGCCCGAGTAGGACCGGGGATCGGTGGCGCTGCCGCTGGGGCTGGCGTTCGCGGGGTGCGCCCGGTGTACCCGTCGATCCATGCGGGACGGGGTGGAGGCATCAAGCCTGTGGTCGGTGTGCGTGATGGCGGGGGCGGAGCCGCCGGGTGCAGAGTCGTGCCGGGCGGCCCTCGAACGCTTGGGTTCAGCAGAACTCGCGGAGATTTCCGGGCGGCCGAAGATCAGGACATCCTCGTGTGCGGCGATCCATTGCGGGTCACCGGCTTCGATGGCGGCGCGGGCGTTCTTGAGTTGGAAGAACGAGGACCGGGGCACGACTTTGCCGTTGCGGATGCCGGCGATGAGGGTGGCGCATTCCTCAATGAGGTGCAGGCCGGCGTTGGTGCCGGCGGCGACGACCATGCCGGGGATGTCGATGAGTTCGCCGTGGCGGCGGTAGGGCCGGGCGGTGATGGCCACGTGCCCGCCGGGCTGCAGGATCGCAGCGCAGCCGGTGAGGATTTGGGTGAAGGCGGCGGCCAGCTCGTCGTAATTGGTGTAGGCGAGGTTCGCCGCGTCGGCACCGTACTTGTGGTGGATCTTGCGCACTTTGCCTCGGCGCGCACCCGGGGTGCAAACGTGGCCGTGGGTGGACGCCCCGTACGGCGGTGAGGTGATGACCAGTGCGATCCGGCCGTGCAGGGTTGGCGGGATGAGTGCGGGTAGCCGGCGTGAGTCGCCTTGGTAGATCTCGCCGGTGCCGGTGGCGCCTTGGTTGGTGGCGAGGCGGATGTTGTCGGCGGCCAGCGTGGCCCAGCGGGGTTCGTATTCCACGCCGATGCCGTGCCGGCCGAGGTGCATGGCTTCGACGATGGTGGTGCCGATGCCGGCCATCGGGTCGGCCACGTACTCGCCGGCAGTGGTGTAGGTGGCGATGAGGTAGCGGGCGGTGGCGGGCAGCATCTTGCCGGGGTGCTGCATCGACTCGGGGGTGTACCGGCCGCGTCGTTGTTCCCGGGCGCAGGTCTGCCCGGTGAGGAACACCGATCCCTGCGGCACGGGTGAGGCGGTGGGCTCAGGCATCGGTGCCTCCGGCGGTCGTGGCGAAGACCAGGACGTCGTGGAACGCCGGCGCGTGGCGGCCGTCGCGCAGCGCCGGGGTCGTGCTGGCCGCGGTGTCGGGCATGGCTCGCGGCTCGACCTCGGGGAGCGGGGCGAGGACGGCGAGGATGTGCTGGTGGTAGATCAGCCCGGCGGCGCGGGCGGCGGCGATCACCGTCGCCCGGGGACTGGTCGCCCCCAGCTCGGGGGTTGGCGCCCGCAGTGCGACGAGTAGGTAACCGCCGGGGCGCAACGCCGGTCGCCAGGTCCGCACCGCACGAGCCAGGTCGTGCACGTCGAGACCTTTGATCCCTGCGCAGGGCAGGCTCACTACGAGCAAGCCGGCGTCGTGGCGCGGCATTGCTTCAGGCGCAACGCCTTTGCACGGCACTCGGTGGGGGTCACGGTCGGTGAGCGGGGTGACGGGGTGGCGGTGCAGGTGTGCGGCGGCGCCGTTGATCGTGGGGTGGGCGTCGAGATTGAGGACGATGTCGTCGGGCTCGCTGTAGGTGGCGATGAGCCGGGCGATGTCGCGGGCGGTGATCCCGCACCAGTCGGGCATACCGCCCGGCGTCGTCGTCGTGTCGTCGTTGCGTGCGGGCGGGGGTAGGAGCAGGGCCACCGGTACAGGCGTGAGGCCGGTACCGGAGGCGGTGGGGTGGGTCTGCGGCATGGGCGTGTGGGCCACGTCCGCTGAAGGCGCTGACACTAAGGGATTACAAAATCGGGCCTCAGATTGGAGCCCGGCCCGGCGCCTCAGTGCGCGACGGGCCGCAACGCCACCGCCCGCATAGCCCTTGAACAAGATCCACGATGGCATGAACACGCAGGTCAAGCCATGAACACCTCTGCCAGCTCACCGCACCTGACATCGAACATCGCGACTTCCGCGTGTGCCTGTTCGCCCACCCACCTTGAACAAGATCACCATGTGGCTTGAACAAGAGCGGCATCTGTCATGAACAAGATCAAACTCTGGTTGAACGGATCGCGCCGACCCGTGAACACGATCGACATGGCCGTGAACGAGATCCTCAATCGTCGTTGAGCCTTGAACACGTGGGCCGGCAACGACTCTCATCGCCTGACTTTCGCGCCGGATGATCGATGCGTTCATGCCGCCGCGTACCCCTACGGCGTGCTCGCTCCCGTCGGGGTTGAACACCCTGCTCGGGGGTTGAACAGGACACTGCGCCGGCTGTCGTGCCGGCCGCGATGGTGCCCGGTCGTTGCGGCGGTCGCGTACACCGAGTAGCGGCATTGAACAAGATCATCTGTTCATGATGTGTTCAACGTGCCTGGTGGCCTCGTGGTGTACCCGCCGAACCGGCCTCGCGCCGGACGGCTCCCACCACCACCCATGCGGGGAGACCACCATGAGCATCCACACGCCCGCCGCCGCCGACCACGAGCCCGGCGCCGCCGGCTTCCGTAGGGCGGAGACGCTGTTGGACGACATCGAGTACCGCTTCCGGCTGCTCGGCGAAGGCCCATCGCCGGTGTCGGTGGACGGCCGCCAGCTCGGCCACGGCCTACCGCGCCGGCCCATCGCGTTGCCGGAACTTTCCGCGATCCTGATGCACCCCTGCTGCGACTACGCCGCCCGCGACGCGGTCTGGCGGCTGCTGGTCGCCCAAGCCCGCACCGGTAACCCGACCTGGCGCGCGGGGGCGGCCGGTGTGGCCATGCCGGGGTTGCGGTTCAAGGCTTACCTGCTCGGCAAGCTGTTCACCGGCGACGTGCAGGCCGCCATCGTGGAGCACTTCCTGCGCGCCCTGGCCACGGTCGACGTCGACCGGCCCGGCGTGGTGAGCAACCTGCTCAACGCCGCCTTCTCCGCCGCCCGCAAGGAGCTGCGCGACCAGGAACCCGCGGCCTCCGGCGAGGCGAACTTCGCCCCCGGTTCCGCGCTGCCGCCCGCCCCGTACGGCCACCCCGACCTGGTCCTCATCCGCGCCGTGCGCGCCGGGGTCATCACCACCGACGAGGCCGACCTGATCGGCGGCACGTACCTGGAAGACACCACACTGGCCGACTACGCCCAGCGCACCGCCCAGCCGCGATGGGGCCTGTATAAGCGCCGTGCGGCGGCGGTGGCCCGGCTCACCGCCGCGATCGGGGCCGGGGAGCTGAGCGACTCGTACGCCGACGTGATCGCCGAAGCGACCCTCACCGTGGCTCCCGAGCCGACCGGGTACCGCCGCCGGCCGTGACATAGGCCGCTGTGAGCTGCGGGTTTCCAATCCGAGGCTCGGATTTGTAATCCCTTAGTGCGGGACCTTCCGCGTAGGTGACCTTCGACCGGCCCCGCTGACGGCGCTGACACCCCGTTCGCCCGCCACCTCTGAAGGAGGACGGCCCTCGCGCCGGTCGCCACCAGGTCACCCCGGATACGTCCATCCCGCCTCTGCCACACCCACTCGCCACGCCAACCCGGCACCCCGGGAACGGCCCTGGCCTGTGCCTACGGAGGTGTTCAACCCCATGAACCACGTCGAGTCGCCCGGCCGAACCACGGCCCCGCGTCGGCGCCCGGCCCGTCGGCCGGGCAGCCGGCCCGGCCGCCGCTGGCCCGGCCCCGTCATCCGCGCCACCCGCATCCCACTAGCCGCCCTCCTCACCTCCGCCAGCATCGCGCTGCTCATGGCCGCTACCCCGCAGGCGGCGCACGCGGCCGACACCGAGCCTGTCGTCCTGGCCGTCGAGTCGGTCGAGGCGGCGGTGAACAACATCCGGCTGTGGCTGATGGGCATCCTCGGTGCTTGGGCGTCGCTGTGCCTGACCGTCGGGTTCCTTCGCTACACCAGCGGTGAACCCGGCGAGGTCGAGAAGGGCAAGCTCGCGCTGCGCAGCGCCGCCATTGGCTACGCGGGCGCGCTGATCGTCCCGCTGCTGCTGACCATCGTCGGCAGGTGGGTCGCGTGATGACCGGCCACCACACCCGGCGGCTCATCGACCGGCACGGTGTCCGCATCCTCGCCCTGGCAATCCTCAGCGTCACCGTCGTCGGTCCCGCCGTTGTGGCGGCGGGACCGGCCTCGGCCGCGTTCGCCTCGCTCCCGGCGGTCGTTCCCGTTCCCGAGGTCGCATCCGTTCCCGAAGTCGTTCCCGTTCCGGGGTTCGTTCCCGTTCCGGCGGTCGTTCCCGTTCCGGCGGTCGCTGCCGTCCCGGCGCCGACTCCCGTTCCGGCTCCCAATGCCGTGCCGTCCCCGGTCGGGTCGCCGCCAACGGCGACGGCGCCGTCCCCGGCTGCGCCGGTTCCTGCCCTGCCGCCGGCCGACGGGAACGAGGACCCGGGGATGTTTGACATCCCCGGCCAGGTCCGCAAGGCGCTGACCGACTTCTTCGCCTGGATGGTTGCCTCGGCCCTCAACCCGGTCCTCGGCGCGCTCGGCAGGACGCTGCTGTCGACCCCGAACCTGACGGCCAACGAGCAGGTCAGGACCATCTGGACGGTCAGCCTCGTGACCGCCAACGGCATCTTCGGCCTGTTCCTGCTGGCCGGGGCGTTCACGATCGCCAGCCACCACAGCTTGCAGTCCAGCTACGGGTTCAAGCAGGTCGCACCGCGGCTAGCGGCCGGCGCGGTGTTGGCCAACGTCAGCCTGCTGGTGTGCGGGAAGTTCATCGCCCTGGCCAACGCGGTCTGCGCCTCGATCGCAGGTCAAGGCGTGGACCCGCACACCGCCGCCGAAGCGATCATCCAGGCCCTCGCCGGTGCTGTGCGCGGCAGCAACTTCCTGATGATCCTGCTGGTGCTCGGGGTGCTGGTCATGGCTATCGTCGCGTTGATCACGTTCATTCTGCGGATCGTGTTCCTGGTCATTGTGATCGGCGTGGCGCCGCTGGCGTTGATGTGCCATGCCCTGCCGCAGACCGAGTCGCTGGCCTACACCTGGTGGCGGGCGGTTGCCGCGTGTTTCGGCATCCAGATCGGCCAGGCCGTGATCCTGCTGGCCTCGGTGCGGGTGTTCCTGACCCCGAAGGGCATGACGGTCCTCGGTGCGCCTGCCGGTCCGGACGCGTTGATGGGTGTCCTGGTCTGCCTGACGATGTTGTGGCTGCTCGTCAAGCTGCCCGGGTGGATGCGCCAGTTCGTCCTCGGCCCGCTCGGGCAACGCAACGGCCGGGGCCTGGTCGGGCAGATCCTGCACACCTACCTGACCCTGAAGACCCTCGGCGCCGCCGCCGGCATCCTGGGCGGCGCGGGAGCCGCCCGCACCGCCGCCACGGCGACCCGCCGCGGGCCGGGACCAGGCGCCGGCCGCACCACACCGCGTCCGACCCCGCCGCGCCAGCCCCGGCCCGGTGCCGCCCGGTCGGTCCCGCCGCCAGCCGGACCGGTCGCCTTCAGCCACGCCCCGGTCACGCACACGCCGTTGGCGCAGCCCGCCGGGAGCAACAGCGCGCCCACCTTCAGCCACCCCAGTGCGCCGGCCACACCGCAGTCCGCATCCGGCGGCGTAGCACCGGCGCAGTTCTCCCACCCGACACCGCCGCAGCCAGCGACGCCAACCCCCTCACAACGGCCGGCACCCGTGCGGTTCACCACCGCCTCGACCACGGCAGCGGCGACGAGCCGCGCCAACCCAGGTGCAAGTGCACCGCCGGTGGTGTTCTCCTCCGCGCCGGCTCAGCACACGGCCCCGAAGCGCCCGCCGGCCCCGGTCACACCCGTGTACTCCTCCGCACCGTCCGTTCCGAGCCGTCCCACAGCGGCGCGGCGTGCATCGACCCCATCACCTCACCCCGTTCCCACCGCTCGATCCGTTCCCACCGCTCAGTCCGTTCCCGCTCGTTCCGCTCCCAGCTCTCGTCCCGTTCCCGTTCCCACGCCGCGTCCCGTCTCTGGGCCTCGCCCCGTTCCCACGCCGCGTCCCGTTCCCGGCCCTCGCCCCGTTCCCACGCCGCGTCCCGGTCCCGTTCGCGGTCCTCGTCCCGGTCCCGTTCCCGGTCCTCGTCCTGTTCCGCCGGCCC